>JARCMA010000411.1 GCA_030248405.1 Microcoleus sp. MP8IB2.171 | reverse complement strand
TCAAGCCTATGGATTTGTTAATTTCGACAATTTTCGAGCTCGACTATTAGCTTGCTTTTCTAATTAGTTTTTATGATCACCTCAAACCCAGAAGACCCGCTAAAACATTTACCATTGCTCCTCCCGATAAAGTTCCTCCTCAAGTTATGGAAATAGGAGTGCGGGGAGGGATGACCATCAATCAAGACGGGGTGAATTTGATTAAATCTTTTGAGGGAATGGAGTTAGAAGCCTATCTTGATGCTGTTGGCGTTTGGACAATTGGATACGGACACACCCAAGGCGTATATGAGGGTATGACAATTACGGAAGGACAGGCGGAAGAATTGCTGATCAAAGATTTAGCAGAATTTGAAGCGTATGTGTCTGAGGCTGTGCAAGTTTCTATCAATGACAATCAATTTTCGGCGTTAGTGTCTTTTACTTTTAATCTCGGTGCCGGCTCTCTGTTTGAGTCAACTTTGTTAAAGCTGTTAAATCAAGGAGACTTTCAGGGAGCGGTCGATCAATTCCCGATATGGAATAAAGCAGGGAGTCAAGAATTAGAAGGATTGACACGGAGGCGGAAGGCTGAGAGAGCTTTGTTTTTAGGAGAAGATTGGACAGTTTTTTGAGCTTCTACGGTGTCGCCTAATGTTCCTAAGTAATCTTCAGAGCTTAAACTACCCGAAAGAATAGGAGAAAAATATGACTGGGGCATCTACTTTAATGGCATCTAATTTTCACGCCTTACTAATTGGCCTAGACTGCTACCTGCCTAACAAATTACCTGAAGGAGCTTCCTACAAAAACCTTAATGGATGCGTGCGCGACATTAATCATGTAGAAGCTTTCTTAAAAAATACCCTGAAACTGCCTGCATCGCAGATTATGAAGCTAACAGCATCTAATGCTCAGGGTTTGAATGAGCCATCAGAATCAAAAGACCTGTGGCCAACTTATGAAAATATTGTAGGGAAGTTTAACGAACTGATCGAAAAAGCCCAACCGCAAGACCAAGTGTACATTCACTATTCCGGTCACGGAGGTCGTGCAGCAACAATTTTTCCAGAAATTAAGGGAGAAAAAGGGATTGATGAGGGACTCGTTCCGGTTGATATTGGCAACTCCAATGCCCGCTATTTGCGCGATCTGGAAATAGCAGCACTCCTGCAAAAAATGGCTGATAAGCAGTTAGTTGTTACGCTTGTGCTGGATAGCTGCCATTCAGGAGGATCGACGCGAGCGGGTGATTCTGATATTCGCGGTGCAGATATGAACACGGTTGACACAACACCGCGACCAATAGAAAGTTTAGTGACATCAAGTTTGGAATTGACAGAAATTTGGCAAGCTTTAACAGAGGGAAAACGCCTTGCAACTATTGAGAGTATGCTTCCTGAAGTAAAAGGCTGTACTGTGTTAGCGGCTTGCCGCCCTAATGAGTCTGCTTTTGAGTACCCTTTCAATGGTAAAGAGAAAAACGGAGCGCTGACTTACTGGCTGCTGGATTCGCTGCAAAATCCCAGTCCTAACTTAACTTATAAAACACTCTACGATCGCCTCAATGCTAAAATTCACAGTCAGTTTTCGCAACAAACGCCGATGCTTTTCGGAGAGGGGAACCGGAAAGTTTTTGGCAGGGATTTTGGTTCGTACCAGTATGCTATGACTGTGATGCAGGTGGATAACACCAAAAATCCAGCGCGAATCCGGTTGAATGCCGGTCAAGCGCAAGGTTTAGATGAAGGCGCAAAGTTTGCCATCTACCTGTCAGGAACTACAGACTTTAGTGAGGAGGATAAACAATTAGCGATCGCTGAAATTGTCGATGTTGGCGCAACAGATGCTTGGGCTGAAATTACTCAGACTTTGCGCCAAGGAGAAATCGAACAAGGCGCTCAAGCTGTTATGCTGTCAGCACCCGTCGATCTAATGCGGAAAGTTCGCTTAATTTACTGTACGGAAGAAAACACAAAACCTGAAAACTTTCCACCAAAAGAAATCGAGCAAAAGGCAGCTTTGCAAGCAGTTGAGAGTGCCTTAGCCGGAAATGGTTGGGTGAGATTAGTTTCGGATCGAGAAGCTGCTGACTACCAAATTTCGATTAACAAAAACGGTGAATACGAGATTTGTGACCCCTCAAGAACACCTATTCCCAATTTACGACCGCCGAGCGAAGTTGGAGCAGCCGATGCAGCAGCTCAAATAGTAAAGCGTTTAATGCATATTACTAAGTATAAAGCTACTGAGGAACTTGACAATTTTGGTACACCTTTAACCTCTAAGTTGGTAGTTGAGTTAGTCGGTAAGCAAGCCAATTATAAACGGGGAGGACGACCCTCTCCTCAGCCTTTCGATGACCCTCTCAACCCAACTCTAAAATCTGGAGAAACCGTTTTTTTGCGAATCAAAAATGAATCTACTCAACCGCTAAATATTGTGGTATTGGTGTTAAGTTCTGATTGGTCGATTAGCCAGCAAAATATTTGGGATTCTCAAGATTTTGCAGTTTTCGATGCGGGATATGAAGAACCGATACCAACTCCTTTTACATTGACTGTTCCAGAGGGATATACCGAAACAACAGAAATCTTTAAAGTTTTTGCAACTGTTGGTGAGGCAAACTTCCGCTGGCTGGAATTGCCAGAACTCGATCGACCGATTCCGCCCAGCGGTACCAGAGGACTTAAAGCACCTAGAAATCGACTAGAAGAAATTTTAGCTGCTGTGGGTGCTGACGATAGACCATTTACTACCAAAAAAGCTGAAGCTGTGGTGGCTCCCAATCGAGGGTGGACGACAAAACAGGTAACGGTCAAGGTAATAGCAAGTTGAGCAATTGATGGGCAGCGGCAAGTAGAAGTTTAATCGATAGAAGAGGTGCGTAAAATGGTAAACTTTCAGCGTAATTTGGCAGTTGTTATTGGAATTAATGATTACCAAAATCAAATACCCAAACTAAAAACAGCTAAAAATGATGCAGAAGTTTTGGCAAATTTATTAGCTGAGTCGCACAAGTATGAGGTAATTTTGATTACCGATGAAACTGAGTGCAAACCTACCCTCGATCGCTTATTAAATCTGCTGGAAAAGCAATTGCCGGAAGAAATTAATAAGGACGATCGCTTGCTTTTCTATTTTGCCGGACATGGGATTGCGAAGGAGAGCGATCGCGGCCCGGCTGGTTTCCTTGTCCCACAGGATGCCGACCTCAATAATGAAGCGACTTTGCTGCCGATGCAAACGCTGCACGATCGCTTAACCGCACTCAAATGTCGCCATTTACTCGTGATTCTTGACTGCTGTTTTGCCGGAACATTTCGCTGGTCGATTACCCGATTAGCAACAGTCATTCCGCGCAAAATTCACAAAGAACATTATGACCCAATACGGTTTACTTAAGGCTTGGGAGGCTTTAAGATATTAAAAACAGGAGCATTCATTTTTATTCCAGTACCTCTGT
>JARCMA010000410.1 GCA_030248405.1 Microcoleus sp. MP8IB2.171 | reverse complement strand
GCTAACAGTCCTAAATATTTAGTGGAAAAACTTCCTGTTAAAGATAAACAGCAGTTGCGCGCTTATTTGGATGCGGGGGAAGCAGACGAGAAATTTCTGACTTCTACTCAACAGTTTCACGAGCAATTAAACAGTTTGGGTATTGCCAATGAGTTTAACAAATTTCCGGGAGGACACGGGATTGTCGGCCCCGATGTCGGTTGGAATTACTGGCACAAGCATTTAGCCGATTCATTGAGTTATGTTGGAAAACAGTTTAAGATATCACTGGCCGCACAGAAAAATTAAACAGGTGAACTGTGTTACCCCAAAAAACTAGGATTGGACTCTGGACTGCATCATTTTTAACCGGATTAGTAGGAGTTATTAACCTGCTGTCTGCTGTAACTCCCAGTTTACCCGATCGCAGAAATTGGCTAGAACCATTTTTTCCTTTTCCTGTGAGGGCTGGCGGGCATTTCTTTGCAGCAGTTATCGGATTTATGCTGCTAACTCTGGCAACTAATTTGTTGCGACGAAAGCGGATTGCTTGGTTGCTGACTGTGGGATTATTAATTGTTTCTATTGTAGTTCATTTAGTCAAGGGATTAGATCTTGAAGAAAGTTTGCTTTCTGGGGTTTTACTGTTTCAGTTGTTGCTGATGCGGAAGACATTCACTGCTAAATCGGATCGCCCTTCAATTGCTCAAGGAATTCGGGTTTTGCTTGGTGCTTTGCTGTTTACTCTCGCTTATGGAACGGCAGGTTTTTACATTTTAGATGGGCGTTTTGAAGTTAACGAACGAGCCGTTAATTTCGATTGGGACGATGCTTTGTTCCAGACTTTTGCGATGTTTTTTACGGCGGACAATGCCGGGTTAGTTCCGAAAACTCGGTTTGCTGCCTTTTTTGCGAATTCGATTTATGCTGTGGGTGCGGTAACGATTGGTTATGCACTTGTGATGCTGCTGCGGCCGGTGTTGCTGCGAGATTCGGCAAGTATTTCGGAACGGAATAAAGCTCAACAAATTGTAGCAGAACACGGGCGGACAACGCTAGCGAGACTGGCGTTGCTTGAGGATAAATCTTATTATTTTAGTCCTTCGGGTAAAAGTACGATCGCCTATGTGTCCAAAGGTAGAGGTGCGATCGCCCTCGGAGACCCCATCGGGCCTGTGGAAGACCGCAAAGAGGCAATTCTGGGGTTTCAAGAGTTTTGCTATCGCAACGATTGGTATCCAGCATTTTATCAAACTTTGCCCGACGATCTAGAAATGTATTCTACTCTAGGTTTTCGAGTAGTACAAATTGGCGAAGAAGCGATTGTAAATATCAAAAATTTTACTCTCAAAGGCAAGGCAAATCAAAACTTAAGAACTGCGATTAACCGACTGACAAAAGCAGGCCATCGTATCGAATTTTACGAACCTCCTTTAAGTTTGGAATTGATGCGACAAATGAAATCTGTTAGTGACGAGTGGCTGCAAATGGTTCAGGGCGCGGAAAAACAGTTTTCTGTGGGTTGGTTTTATGAGGCATATTTGCGGGAAACTCGCGTCGTAGCGATTCACACTCCCGACGGTAAAATTAGTGCTTTTGCTAATATGATATCTGCGGTAAATGAAGTGGTTGGAGTTGATTTGATGCGCCGTCGCACTGAGGTAGAAAATGGCACGATGGAGTGTTTGTTTGCTTCGATGTTGCAACAATGTCAAGAGTTGGGCTATGCAGAATTTGATTTGGGTTTGTCGGCTTTGGCGGGAGTCGGAGAAGCTGAGAAATCCGGGCGGTTGGAAAAGGTTTTAATTTATCTTTCGGATCACTTGAGCAAGTTTTATAATTTTAAGGGATTGCACAGTTTTAAAGATAAGTTTGGGCCGCGCTGGGAACCGCGTTATTTTGTTTATCCGAGTTTGGGAAGTTTGCCGGATGTTGTGGTTGCTTTGATTCGGGCCGATTCGGGCGATAGGCTTTTGGATTATTTGCGCCCAGGAAGTTAGACCATTTTAGATTTTAGATTTTAGATTTTAGCGCAATACGGTTCAGTTAGAATTGTCATTGCGAGGAACGTTAGCGTAAGCGATCCGAAGGAAAGCAATCGCAGAGTCTATTTTTCACATTGCTTTTACTCTCTTGACTGTCTTATCTGAACTGTATTGGGTTTTAACGCAGCAATTATCAACAAATAGGAACAATTTATGAATTTGACGCTGAATCTATCACCTGAATTGGAGCAGTATCTCTTACAGTCTGCTGAGCGGCGCGGTATTTCTGTAGAGGAGGTGACGTTGCAAATGCTGATGGGATGTATGCAGAGTCAGGAACAGGATTTGATCGCATCTGGGGCGGTGTGTGATGTTTGGTCGCCCTATGATGCGTTTGATGCTGCACAGACGATGCTGGAAGTTCTAAACCAATCGAAAGCCCAAGAGGATGAGTAATGTGGAACGTTTTTCTTTTGTATCTGTTAATAATGCTTTAGGGGAAGTTGGATTTCGCCCTATTTTGCCGATTACTTTAGTTTATCAGAATGCTTCTGTGAAAGTTTCTGGGCTACTGGATACGGGGGCGAGCGTGAATGTTTTACCCTATAACGCGGGTGTCCAACTTGGTTATGAATGGGAACGGCAGACTACGGTTCTTAGTTTGACGGGAAATTTGGCACAGTATGAGGCGCGCGTCGTGGTGATGCAGGGACAGGTTGGGCAGTTTGAACCCGTGCAGCTTGTGTTTGCTTGGACTCGGGCTGAAAATGTACCGTTGATTTTGGGACAGGTGAATTTCTTTATGGAGTTTGATGTTTGTTTTTATCGATCGCAATTGGCGTTTAATCTGAGTCCTCGTTGACTGGTTTTCAAGCTATTAGCTTGGGAACCAGTCAAACGGTTCGTAGTGCGGACTCTAGTCCGCAGCCGCATAGCGGACTAAAGTCCGCACTACGAACCACACGGCACTCTTTCCTTCCCCCTTCTTCCTTCTTCCTTCTTCCTTCTTCCTTCCGCTATGCCAAGCCCCGCAGAGGCACGCGCTGCTTTTGCAAAACCTCAGAGTACAGCTTTTCCAACTCAGTAATATTCTGACTGAGAGTGTACCGCTCGATCGCGCGTTGGCGTGCTTTTTGACCAAGCAGCATTCCCAACTCAGGATGATCACAAAACAGCGGCAGCAAAGTTTGCAACTGACTCCGCACCCGCTGAGTGTTCAAAACTATCCCCGCGCCTTCCTCCAAAGCCTCACCATCAGCACCGGCATCGGTTGCCAAACAAGCCAAACCGCAGGCCATCGCTTCCAGCAGCGACAGGGACAGCCCCTCCACCAAAGAAGGCAAAATAAATACATCTGCACCCCGCAGAATTTCGATCCGGCGTTCCTCCTCGGCGACAAACCCGAGCCACACAATGCCCTCCTCTTCGCCGTAGGACAGTTGCAGCGACGCGGCTAGGGGCCCGTCGCCCACGATCGCCAATACGTTACCAGGGCCAAAATTGCACTGTTTCCAGGCCTTTAGCAAAGCCTCGACATTTTTCTCTGGGGCAATGCGGCCTTGGTACACAAAAAGTCGATCGGCTTTTAATTCCGACTTCAACCCCGAAGGCCCGGGCGAATACTTCATCGCGTCTACTCCGTTGGGAATCACTGCCACCCGTTCCTGTGGCACTCCCAACTTCACCAAAATCTCCCGCTGAATCTGAGAAAAAACGATCGTCGAGTCGTAGTGAGCCAAAAACGGAGCGTACAGTTGATACATCAGGTGTTGCGTTCCCGATGTCAAATTCCGCAATTTGCGATCGAACGGCGGGTGAAAAGTCGCCACCAGAGGCAAATTCAATTCTTGACAAATTTCCGGCAGCAAAAAGTCTAGAGGCGAAAGCGTCAGGGAAGCGTGAACCACATCGGGTTTGAGCCGCCGCAGAGATTTCATCAGCACTGTGCGGGACTTGAGAGTGGGAATCGTATAAATTTGCGATTTGTAGTGACAGGGTAAAGAAACTTCGTTGCAACTGGCGGGCGAGAGCGAACTGGTATACGAGGTTTGAGCAATTCCCTTTCCCCATGAACCATTTGCCATGCTCCACCCCGTATTGTTCCTGTCCAGTGGGCCCGCTTCTTGGGCAAAGTGCAGGAAACTAACCTGGTATCCCCGGTCTAATAGTGCGTTGGTGACTTCCCTGGAGTAAGTGACGTTACCGCAAAAAGGTGATTTTTTTCCTAGCCAAGCGATGTGCATTCAAGTAAATCAGAGTTTGTTATTTTTTAGATTCGATCGACTTTGCTATTACTGCTACGGAAAATATACCAGGTTAAGACACCCCCAGCCATCGCTAATCCTGCTAAACCCAAAAATACTGTCGGCAAACCCAGAAATGTTTCCGCTACCCCGGCCAAAGCCAACGGTAAACTCAAAGCAATATTAGTGGCATTGTTTTGCAGCCCGAAGACTTTTCCCCGCATTTCTTCTGGGGTTTCTGCTTGAATTGTAGTCTGCATCGGCACTCCCACCAATGAGGCAAATAAACCCAACAGGCTAATGAACAGCACCGAGAGCCACAAATGGTGTGTAAATGCAGAAAGGCCCATCAGAGCAAGTGCCATGCCGATCGATCCGATTAAACTCAGTTGGGAATGAGAAAATTTGTGACCGAGATAGCCTACAGTCGTCGCCCCAGCAGCCATGCCAACGCCCACCGCCGCCAGCAAAAAGCCAAATTGTGATGCTTTCATACCGGGGAGGATTTCTGCCAGCCGAACTGCTAGAACTGCCAAGGCTGCAAAAATGGAAAATAGAATAATTAGTTGAATTAAAGCATTGCGGACTTTCGGTTGATCGTTGATGTAACGCAGGCCGTCTTTTAAATCTGCTAGGGGGTGCGGCGGTTCGTGTTCGACTTCGTTTTTTTCGCCTGTTTTCATCGACAGCAACAGCACTCCGGCGAAGGCGTAACTTCCGCCTACTACTAATTCTTTGCCGATTCCGAGTCCGCCGCCGAGGTTGGAAAATAGGGTGTCGGCTAAAGCTAGTAAGGGTTCTCCGACTGCGAAGCCAATAATCACCGACCCCATCATGGTTGTGGTGTAGAGGGAGTTGGCTGATAGCAGGTGGCGGCGTTCCACAATTAGGGGAATCACTGACTGTTCTGCTGGGGCGAAAAATTGAGTTAGAGTCGAAACGAGGAATGTCACTACCAGCAGCAAGCAGAATCCGAGCGGCAGTTGACCGAGTTCCCACCCGTCAGAGAGCCACAGCAGCACGGGCAATGTTAAAACAAGGCCTCCCCGCAGCAGGTTTGTGGCTACCAGCACTGCTTTTTTCGACCAGCGATCGACATACACCCCTGCTGCAGCCCCGAATAGCACTGCGGGAATGGTAAAGGCGATCATGATTGCTGATACCCATCTGCTGATGGTTTGATCTGGCGCTTGAAAGCGGCTGGCTACGAGGGCGATCGTCAGTACGAGATAAACTTTATCTGCTAGTTGGGAAAAAACTTGCCCACTCCACAATGCTAGAAAATTTGGGTTTTTGAGCACTGGCAGAAATCCCGTTTCTTTTTCGGGAATTTCGGCTACTGCTTCGGAGACTTCTGCTGCTGGCTCTGGTGTGGGAACCAGGGGGATTGCTTCGGGGTGTGGGCTATTGCCGTTGTTCCAGTCTGGTGCTGGAGTTGTGGGGTATTTATCCATTTCTGGGTCTGGGACGTTGCTCCATTGTCGATCGGCCAAGACGGGATAAGAGTCAAAATCTGGAAAATTTTCTCGTTCTTCCATTTTGTGGTGGGTCACAGCTAAAACAGATATTGTCAAATCAGAATCAGACAGTCGCATCATAGGATTTGGGGTGGATGGCCTGGGATGGTGGAGGTTGGGGGGATGGGAATTTGAAATTGAGGTGTTAACCCCTAAGTTTATTAATAATCTCGTAACTTTATCTCTATCTATTATCTGATGTCGCAACAACCTTGAGAATTTACCTGAAAAGGCCGGCAGGTTCGGGTATCCCGCAGGCTGGGGGTGCGATGTATGATCGCCCCTTCACCTATTTAAATCAACACTCAAAATTTAAAACTCAAAACTCTCTAGGTAGGTGTCGATCGAGCTTCCCGAGCGAATCTTGCAACCTAAATGATACTGGGCATATTGTCGCAAAATATTTTCTACTGATACCCAAGTTGTTCGATCGGCAATCCCCTCTCCTAGTTCTGGACTAGCCAACTCTTGCAGCGCTGCTAATTCCTTAGCATTAATCTCGAAATTTGTCAAGTGTTTGCTGCCATTCGTTTGCCGGGAACGGGAGGCGGATTTGTATAAGCTACCGATTTCTGAAGAGAGTTCTGCCTCTAGCTTAGCTAGCTCGGGCAAGCTGAAGGTTCCCCCAGAGGGTATACTAAACCCGGTTTGCCAGTTCGGATCGGTGAAATTTGGGATAAGCGGCTGTCTGGTGGCGCAGCAGACTTGGACTTGGGGCGCAAGGCCGGCTAAGGCTAGCAAGTGAAAAATGCCGTGGCTGAGGTGGGCGACAAGCACGGCGGCGGATTGGATTTCTGTGCGATCGGACAAACGCTCCAAACGGCTCAAATGTTCGCCCAGCAACCAAAAGAGTTCTTCTTGGGGTTCGTCGGAAAGCGCACTGGCGATCGCCAATTCGGCCAGGTATTGCGCGGCGGATAGTTTCCCGAGGTTGCGGCTCAAACCTGGATGGGATTGTACCGTGTCGGCTTGGGTAATTTTGTCGAGCGATCGGCCTTTGGCAATGAGCAATTCGTTGACGACAAATAACTCGCTTCTACCGCCAATGCTCGATCGCTGTTTGCGAACACCCGGTGCTACGGCTTTAATTAAGCCGAATTCCCGCGTCAAAACTGTCAGCAGGCGATCGGATTCGCCGATCGGCGCACTCTTAAGATTGATTCCAGTTGCTTTGTAAGTTCGAGTCACTCGATTTTAGATTTTAGATTTTAGATTTTAGATTTACAAGGACATTAGCAAAAACAGTCCGCGACGCAGAACTTTTATTAGATACTCGTTACCAGGCTCTGCCTGGTAACGCAGATCCGGAGGCTCTGCCTCCTAATCCCAGCCGAGGCAGAGCCTCTAAATATCGGTTCCCAGGCTCTGCCTGGGAACCAGTTAATGACAACTGACAACTGACTAATGACTCTTCTCTAAATTATCTCGCTGGCGGATTAATTCCGGGCCGCGGGAAGTCCCCAAACGAGTTGCACCAGCGACGATCAAATCTAAAGCTTGTTCATGAGTACGAATTCCGCCGGCCGCTTTAATCCCAATCCTGCCCTTAGTAACTTCGTTCAGCAGTCGCACATCGTCAACTTTCGCCGGACCAAAAAAGCCAGTGTTTGTTTTGATGTAGGCGGCGCCGGCTTCCATGCAAATCTCAGCCGCTAATTGTTTTTCGGCATCCGAAAGCAGCGAACTTTCGATAATTGCTTTAATGGTGAGATTGGTTTCTTCGCAAATTTGGGCTAATTCCCGGTGGAATTCGTCGATTCTTCCAGCTTTCAACAATCCTAAGTTAACGGAGACATCTAACTCTACGGCTCCATTATCTGCTGCTTCTAGAGCTTCGTAAATTTTCACCGTTGAAGTCGAAGCACCGGTGGGAAAACCTATAACTGTACAGACTTTGGGACGTTTGCCGTGCAGCAGCTCAACTGCTTGTCTGACGTAGGCGGGATACACGCAAACTGTGACAAACCCAAATCTCTCTGCTTGTTGGCAACAGTATTCTACTTGCTCTGGCGTAGCGGTGGGGTCGATCAGGCCGTAGTCGATCAAGGGGGCAATATCGATGTCTGCCTGGTTTACAGCCATTGCTGTTTTTTCTCCGAAGTAACTACTTCCTTATTATGTAGCGAATTTACCAATCTTCGACCGAAAGCAGCCAGAGTACAACCCCCCGCTTTCCTCCGTAAGGTCGCTTTCTCCAATTCTCCACTTCTTCAATCTAAAATCTCAAATCGATTGACTTTAGTCCGGGCCTGATCAATCACAAATACTCAATTCGCTGCTCGTAAAAACTCTTGTGGGAATTGGTATACAAAATATATCAAAAAAGAATATTTTAGTATCTGCCTTTAGATACATTTTTAATACTTCTTTAGGTATACTTTGTTAAAAGGACTTACGGTAGAGCCTGCGTCAGCTACGCTATGGCAGAGCCTGGTAGCGGCTACTGTTTTTACTTTTAGTAGTGCTTTAAAAACATAAAAGCCAGTGCCAAGCATGAATCATTTAGAACTCGAACAAGAAATTGGGAAGATGGCTAGAGCGATGATGACTCGCAATAGCTTAATTGGTAAAGATTTGATTGCGGATCTCAGAGGGCGACTGTCTGTTGACAGTTTAGCTGCTTTGATGATTGTCAGTATTGAGCGTTTGATTTGGTATGACTGCGAGTCGGTTATCTGGAGTTTGAGCTATTTGATTCCTGCTGACGTGATGGAAGAAATTCGCCGGATTACTGCGCTGGTTGTTTGCCAGCGGTTGATGGGCAAGGGTTTTGTGCTGGGGAAAGATTTTAGTATTGATGCAACAGGCCAGTTGCTGTTGAGTGAGAATGCTAAAACAGCGGTTGTGGTTGCTTGAATTGGGCAAGCAGAAGTTGGAGCTATTCGCACTAGGAGATTTGCAGTTAGACTTGGGGCGCCCTAGGACTCTTTGTGTAACTGCAAGCCTAATTCGGGATGTGGTAATAGTTGCGTGATTCAAGCAGAGTTAAGATTCGCAGCAGCTCTAAAAAACGATGAGTGCGGTTAGCTAAAAGAGCTTTTTACCAGAGGAAAATAGTTAGTTTCGATCGCAAATTGTTGAGGTTGTTACTGGCAGTGTGTACGGGCGATCGCCATGTATCAAATTTTTCAGATTTTTAGTGGAATTACAGTTTTATTCCAGGTATGGTTTCATGTAGAATCATCCCTAAGATAGATACAAAATATTATGAACTTAATTCAAAACTTGGAAGCGGCTTGGTATTACCATCTGGGTTCGCGCCACCTCGAAGCTAACGATGATCATGGTGCTCTGGCGAACTTTAACAGAGCTTTGAAGTTGCAATCAGATCATTATAAGGCTTGGTTCGGCCGAGGTATGGCTCTGGGGAAATTAGATCGGCACTTAGAGGCGCTGAAGAGTTTTGATGAGGCCTTGGCGGTGGAGCCGAATGCGAGCTTTGGCTGGCACAACCGGGCTATTGCTTTAGGAAAGTTGGGCCGCTGGTTGGAGGCTCTCAACAGTTTTGACCGGGCTCTGGAGTTCAGTCCGTGCGCGGCGAGTATTTGGCACAACCGGGGACTGACACTGATCGATATGGGGCTTTACGAGAAGGCGGTTCGGAGTTTTGATCGCTCTTTAAATTTGTATCCGGAGGCTGCTTGGGCGTGGTACAACCGAGGTAATGCTCTGTTGGAACTCAAGCTTTACTATCAGGCGCTCAACAGTTTTGACAGGGCGATCGAGTTTAACCCTGACGACGCGAAGGCTTGGTACAATCGCGGTATAGCTGCGAACTCTATGGGACTTTACAAACAAGCAGTGGCTAGTTTTAGCCGATCGCTCGCTCTACAACCGGGCAGAGCCGAAGCTGTGGGCGAACGGAGAGTTGCTTTGAGCAAATTAATAGGTTTAAATCAGAGAAATGCCAAGTTTACTCCCACATCTGAGCGTCCCTTTGAAGATTATTTGATTTGGTACAACCGGGGTGTGGAATTGGCGCGAAAAGGCTGCTACTCTGAGGCGATTGCTTGCTACGAAACAGTCTTAGAAATCAATCCTGATTTTGCTAACGCTTTTTACAATAAAGCTTGCTGTTATGCGCTACTGGGATTTGCTGATTTGGCCCTTGACAATTTGCAGCGGGCTGTGGAGTTTATCCCTAATTTATACAGAGAACTAGCTTTAGCTGACTCGGATTTAAGCTGCATTTGGAAACAAGAACGTTTTGAAGCGCTGATCCAAGGTTGATTTTACGCAAAAAACAGCTCCCCCAATTGGGGAGCTGTTTTTTTGGGTGGCGCAAATTCGATCGCCCTCAAGAGTATTTGTGCAATCTTTGCTATTGCACAGAAACTCGGATTGAGGGCTTGACCGGCCTCTTGGCAACTACGATGACGCGGTAGGTGCCGGACTCAGGGAGTTGAGCAAAAGTTTGACCTTCGCCTTGATCGAGGAGTTGTCCCGACGGAGATTCGATCGCCAGATCTAGATTTTTGTTGCTAGCTGTCACCCTAATTGTCTGTCCCTGCTTGCCTTGAAGCGTGATGGGCTGGATTTGGTAGCCGGACATTTTGAGTTTGATTGTGGCTTGTTTTTCCTTGAAGGCTATGGGAATTGCGCGATCGGGCTTATAAGTCCACTTGGCGTTAAAGTCGCGTCCGATTACGAAGCTGCTGGTTTCACCTTTCGGGGTGACTCGCAGCCGGTAGATTCCCGAGTCTGGCAACTGGCCGATCCACTGATTGTCGCTTTTTTCAATAACTCCCAGATTCTCACCGTTGGGGCTGTACAGTTCGGCTGTCAGTTGTCCCGCCCACAGGGAGAGAGTGAGTTCTCGCCCTTTGACGCCTTCAAAAATATAGGTGGTGGGTTGGTTGATGGTTTCTC
>JARCMA010000006.1 GCA_030248405.1 Microcoleus sp. MP8IB2.171 | reverse complement strand
GCCCGCAACCGCCAGCAGCGCCGGAATTGGAGCTTTGTCCTGACTGATGCCCCGATCGCTCAAAATGATGATATTCACCCCAGAGGCGATCGCGCGATCGGCTGCTGCAAAAACATCTTCTAACGCCTGTTCAATACCTTTGACACCAGTTTTGGGGTCGAACAAAATCGGCACAGTGACGGACTTGAAATTGCCCTCATTTACGTGTTTGAGTTTAGCTAATTCTTCATTGCTGAGAATTGGCGTTTTCAGTTCAATCAAATGACAGCTTTCCGGTTCCGGTTTGAGCAAATTGCGTTCTGAACCAATTGTCGTTTCAGCAGAAGTGACAATTTCTTCACGGATCGAATCAATGGGCGGATTGGTAACTTGAGCAAACAACTGCTGGAAGTATTCATAAAGTAGCTTTGGGCGATTGGAAAGCACAGCCAGCGGCGTATCCGCACCCATTGCACCCACAGCTTCCACGCCATCCTTTGCCATCGGCGCTAACAGCAACCGCAGTTCTTCAAAGGTGTAGCCAAAGGCCATTTGGCGCTGGATCAATGTTTCTGGTTGCGATTCTGCAACTGACGGCGCATCTTTCAGCTTAGCGATTTCGACCATGTGCTGGTCGATCCACTCGCGGTACGGGTGTTCTGTGGCGATTTTGGTCTTAATTTCCTCATCAGAAACGATGCGGCCTTCCTCCGTATTTACTAGGAACATCCGCCCCGGTTGCAGGCGACCTTTTGATACAATTCTTTCAGGCGCGATCGGCAAAACACCCGCTTCCGATGCCATAATTACTAAGTCGTCCTTGGTAATGCAGTAGCGGGAAGGACGCAAACCATTGCGATCGAGTACAGCGCCGATCGATGTACCATCAGTAAATGCGATCGAAGCCGGCCCATCCCAAGGTTCCATCAAGCAGGAATGGTATTCGTAGAAAGCTTTTTTCTCGTCACTCATGGACTCGTGGGCTGTCCAAGGTTCGGGAATCATCATCATGATGGCATGAGGCAAAGAACGCCCAGCCAAATACAGCAATTCCAAAGCATTGTCGAAAATCGTCGAGTCGCTACCTTCGATGTTGATTAAATTCGGGATTTTCTTTAAATCATCGCCGAATAGTTCCGACTCGAACATCGATTGCCGCGCGTTCATCCAATTGATGTTGCCGCGCATGGTGTTAATTTCGCCGTTGTGGGCGATGTAGCGGTAAGGGTGCGATCGTTCCCAACTCGGAAAAGTATTGGTGCTGAAGCGCGAGTGAACTAGGGCTAAAGCGCTTTCCATGTCGGGGTCGTGGAGGTCGGGATAGTAATCTCCCACTTGCACCGGCATTAACATTCCTTTGTAGACGATCGTCCGGCACGACAATGTGGAATTATACCAGTATGGGTCTTTGTCTGTCCTGCGGATAGCATTGTGGGCGCGTTTGCGGATCACGTAAAGTTTACGCTCAAAAGCCGCTTCGTCCATACCTGGGGCGCGGCTGACAAACACTTGCTGCATAAATGGTTCGCTAGCTTTGGCTGTGTCGCCCAGGGATGAGTTATCTGTGGGGACATCGCGCCAACCGAGCACGGGACATCCTTCTTCGGCGGCGATTTGGGCAAAAATGCGTTTGCCGTTTTCCCGTTCAATTTGATTTCGCGACGAGTAAATCGCGCCGACACCGTACTCGCCGGCTTCTGGAAGTTCGATGTTGAGGGCCGCCGTTACTTTTTTCATGAATTTGTGCGGCACTTGCATCAAAATGCCCGCGCCGTCTCCGGTATTGGCTTCGCAGCCACAAGCGCCCCGGTGGTCGAGGTTCAACAGGATTGTTAGTCCCTGTTCGACGATTTCGTGGGATTTGTTGCCTTTCATGTGTACAATAAATCCGACTCCGCAAGCGTCGTGCTCGAACTGCGGATCGTATAGGCCTTGTTTTTGTGGCAGTCCGTTGCTGTTCATTATGTATGTGTCTCTCAAAGTGGCGAAAAGATTTTGATCTAGAGTAGAGGATGGGATGCCGATCGCTCTAGTATCATTTATTATATGTGGATCTACTCAATTGGGCAGATGCACGAAAAAATCAAAGCTGATGCGTGCGATCGAGCCTGAAAAAATAGTTGAAGCTGAGGTGTTGTACCATTGTCAGCAACAGGCATCTTACCTGTTCATAAATAAGTAAAGAACAGCTTGTTGGTAATTAGATGATAAATTGATATTTGGATTTTTTTTAACCGCAGAGGCCGCAGAGAGCGCAGAGGAAGAGAAGAGAGATGAGCAATTCGGATACATTGTTAATCAGTCTTTCAAAGGCGGGCAAGATGCTTACCCCACAACAAAATTTAGTCTCTGTGGAACAGGCATCTTGCCTGTTCTTGAGAAATGAGTTTATAGCATTGTTAATGCGACTGTATCCTCAGCGTCTGGGTGACATTCTCCACCAGCATTTTGCCTTCTCATCAGCAATGAGTATTTCTGAAAAGTTGCAAAAAGTCGATCGCCTCAAAGTGTGGTTAGATAGCTTTCGCCCGCTTTCTCCGACTCTGGTTTCAGAATTGAAAAAACTCTATGATGTGCGGTTCACTTATCATTCTAACGCGATCGAGGGCAATACCTTGACGCAGCGCGAAACTGAGTTAGTCCTAGAAACTGGCATCACCATCGGTGGCAAAACTCTGCGCGAACACCTAGAAGTCATTGGACATCGAGATGCGATCGACTATATTGAAACTCTAACGCGATCGGATACGGCGATCGGTGAATGGGAAATTAAACAGATTCACAACTTAATTATAAGGGCGATTGCGCCGGATGAAGCTGGACGTTATCGGCAGTTAGATGTCAAAGCCGCTGGTCCCGAATACCTCTATCCGCCTCATTATTTGCTTTCGGATTTGATGCCGGAATTTATCGAATGGCTCAACAGCGATCAAATCAAATCGTTACATCCGCTAGAGTTTGCAGCCGAAGCACATCTTCGCTTTGTTTCGATTCATCCGTTTCGGGATGGTAACGGACGCACCGGGCGGTTATTGATGAATCTCCTGCTGTTGCGGGCTGGATATCCCATTGTGATTATATCTAACCAGGTGCGTGCTGCCTACATCGATGCGATCGCCCAAGCCCAACAACATGATTCCGGGATTCATCCACTCCTCGATCTTATTGTAGATGCGGCCCGATACTCGCTGATCGAAACCTTGCAAATCCTAGCAACCGCCAGCGATAGCCAGAGTCAAGGGCTGCCTTTCTATCAAGAGATGCTAGCAGTTTTGCAACAGCAGTCTCAAGAGCTGGATTAGGATTCACCAAAAATCCGCTGCTATCAAAATTATTCATCTCTCTCTTCTCTTTCTCTGCGCCCTCTGCGGCCTCTGCGGTTAAATCATTCCGAAACCACCGTAAATCGTGCAAGATGTCCCATTAAATCAAGAACCAGCCGCCACAGATAAAGATTTGATGTAGATTTGGGCGATCGCACCCATCACAGGTGACAACTACTATGGTGACTTTGCTATGGTTGTTAAGGCAAGTCGATCGGGCTGAGCACAACTCTTGCAAAACTCTACAGTCGGCTAACCAGTCCCCGCAGGTGGGCTTCGATTTTAACTATAGATTAGTTAATCTCAAAAAACAACGTCGTTTACCAAAGGATTCAGCAAGCAATCCTCAAGGAGTGAAAATCATGGTTCAAATTCAAGAAATTTCTCAACTATCTACCCTGCACACACCTGCTGCACCCAACGAAATAGCCGCTACAGAATCGCGGCCTTGGGGCTCGTTTACGACTCTAGAAGAAGGCCCAGGATATAAAATTAAGCGGATCGAAGTTAAGTCCGGACACCGCCTCAGCCTGCAAATGCACCACCACCGCAGCGAACACTGGATTGTGGTTTCTGGTACTGCAAAAGTTACTTGTGGCGAAACTGAACAAGTTCTGTTTACAAATCAGTCTACCTACGTTCCTCAGTGCACTTCTCACCGCCTGGAAAATCCGGGAGTTATCCCCCTGGTTTTAATTGAGGTGCAGAATGGCGAATATCTCGGAGAAGATGATATTATCCGGTTTCAAGACGATTATGCCCGTAATGAAAAGGCTAAGTAACTCAAGTTGCTAAAAATATAGGGGTAAGGTGCGTGGCCCGGCGCACTTTACATTCTCCGGGTAAGGTAGACGCCTAGGCACACTCTAAATTTTCAAAACTCAACATTACTTCCAAATTACCAATTACCAATTACCAATTACCCATAATGATTCATCTGAGCAAAACAGCAGCAACAGAAGTAACGCGCCTCAAGTCGAAGCATCCGAACCCCAATGCTTTATTTCGTCTGGGCGTGGAATCGAGCGGCTGCTCCGGTTTGTCTTATACAATGGCATTTGACGATGCGCCAGCCCCAGAAGACGCTGTATGCGAGTCGGAGGGAATTGAAGTTGCGATCGACCCCCAGCACTTAAAATATCTGAATGAGCTCACCTTAGATTATTCAGAAGACTTGATGGGCGGAGGTTTCCGATATCACAATCCCAATGCCGCCAAAAGTTGTAGCTGCGGCAACTCGTTTTCTGTTAGGGAATAACCAATATGATGACCATCAAAGACTTAGAAAAAGTCCAAAAAACCTTCCAAGAAGCCGGTCAGGATTACCAAGTTGAACTAGAAAGCGGGAAGATTATCATTGTGGGCCCATCAGATATTGTATCAAGTGAAATTGGCATTCGCTTGAGTGCTTTTCTGTTCGTTTGGGTAAATCCCCGACGTTTGGGTCGAGTTTTTGACTCCGCAGGCGGCTTTATTTTACCTGATGCTAACCTCACAGCACCTGATGTTTCTTTTGTCCGAGCCGCACGTCTCAGGCAAAGTCCCCGTTATTTCGGAGAATTAGTCCCAGATTTAGTAGTAGAAATTAAATCACAGAGCGATCGCATTAAACCGCTCGAAAAAAAAATTCTGAATTTTATCGCACTCGGAGCACAAGTAGGAATTCTGATCGATCCAGACGAAGAAACTGTTACAGTTTATCGTCAGGAAGGTGAACCGCTTGTGTTGGGAAATGAAGATGTTTTGACTGTAGCCGAACTTTTTCCTGGTTGGGAATTGCCAATTTCCCAACTGTGGCCACCAATTTTTACTGAAACAGAAACTCAAACTGAAGCATAATAAAGTTTAGGCAGGTTTCACATTGCAAGAAATGCGAAAAGCCTCTCTTCTCTTCCTCTGTGCTCTCTGCGTTCTCTGCGGTTAATAAAAAAAAAATCATTTACAAATCGGCGTTGCGGATTTAGGGTATGAAAGACTAAATATGCAAATCATAGAAACCAGTATCCACAAAGCTTCTGGATTTTCAACTTATTTTTTTCATACCCTGATTAAGCAACGCCTCAACCAGACATGACATAAAAGCTCGATCGACTATCCACACAATCAAGCTGGCGTACCGAGAATTACCCACTGCATTAACTCTTGCCACTCGGGAGATTGAGCTAATAAATCTGCATCGAATTCATTTCCCGCATCCTGCGAAAACTCGGCGAAAGCTTCCGCCCAATTAATTACTGTTTCCACAGGCAAATAAAGCGCATAATTCCAAGAACGCTGCAAAAACTCTACCATCTCAACAGAATGACCGGTGCGGTACAAATACCAAGCAATCCAAACTAAGGTACTGTACTTGATTTGCTTTTCCAACAAACGTATTTTATCCGGCAACTCGGGGCGGGCAAAAAAATTGTCCATGACTGCGGCGAGGGATTTAGCCTGGGGTAAACCTTTGTACATGGCGCTTTGTTCGTGCTGGCGGTAGCAAACAGTTACTTGCTGCAACCACTCTGCTTCGCATCCCATTAAGGCTAAACGCAGCACTAAATCTGTATCTTCCGCCGGGGGAAATCGAGGATCAAATCCGCCGGCACGCTCTAACCACTGACGGCGAAATACCATCGCGCTGGGTAATACTGGTTTCCACCGCAGCCACATTTCTAAGTCTAATTTAGGGACATTTTGCCAGGGTTTGACATCTTTTAGCGGTTCGCCTATACTATTAACTAGACGCCAGCCGCTGTGGACGATTCCTAGATTTGGTCGCGCTGCAAATACAGCCATTTGTGCTGCTAATTTGTCGGGAAAAAAGTAGTCGTCAGCATCAAGAAAGGCGATAAATTCTCCTCGCGATAGCTCGATGCCGTGATTTCTGGCCATCGAAACTCCTTGATTTTGTTGGTAAATGTAGCGAATTCGATCGCCATATTTCTCTAAAACTAACTTGGTATCGTCTCGGGAGCCGTCGTCTACGACAATAATTTCCCAGTTAGCATAGGTTTGGTGCAGAACGCTATCTACGGCTTGGCCGACGTAAGCAGCACAGTTGTAAGCCGGAATTACTACGCTCACCTGCGGAGTGCGATCGCTCGTAACATTACTCATAATTAATTATCTTAAATTCGATTGCGTCTTTATTTTACAATGAGCGTAGGGTGCGTCAGGAACTGACGCACCCTACAAGGGGTTCTTGTGTTCATTAATTTGGGGTCAAGAATTTGCCAAGGTAAGTTGGTGCGAGTTCAGTAAATCATGGGGGCGAATTGCTAAAGGGTAGCGATCACCTTTTACCTTCAAATACTTGTCAACTATTTGCAGAACCTGTTCGGGATTGGCTGGCTTGCTCAAAAAATCGGAAGCACCTGTCAATTTCGCCCGGGTGCGGTCAATTATACTGTCTTGACCGGTCAAAAACACGATCGGAGTTTCCCGAAAAGCAGGTGCTTTTCGCAAAAAATTGCACAAAGCAAAGCCACTTGTCTTCGGCATCACCACGTCCATAAAAATTAAAGCAGGCTTTTGTTTGGCGAGGAGGCCCACTCCCTGCATGGGATCTTGAATTTTTAGGACTCGATACCCCTCCGGCAATAAAATTTGCTCTAAAAATTCGCATACTGTCGGACTGTCATCGATACAAGCAATCAAAGGGCGACCCGGCCCTGCGATCGCCGCGGCCAGGCGCCACTGTTCTATAGGCGACGGCAAGTCTGGTACTGTTCGGAAATTTACTAAACCCTGTTTGATGTAATTAACTAAAGCGCGAGTTGCAACTGTCACGCACTGCTTTTTCTTAAATGCAATATCCCAAAGAGTATTCTCGCCGTTGAATACGTTACCCAAAGCGATCAAAGAATTAGAGCTAAATCGATTTTGCTGCAACTGGGCCGATGCTTTTAAAAGTGGTGCTTGTTCTGGATCTACCAGCCACAAACCCATTCCTTTCCACTTCTGCCAAATTTCTTCTGTACAACACAGAACTTTCTCTACTTCTGTTAAAGACAGCAGCAAAGAAGAGGTAATGGTAGAAAAATATTTCTGGGACGGACGCCACTCTCGGCGTAAACCCGATTGACCGATTAGAGCAAATAACACTTCGGAAAGGCTGGTGTGGACGATCGCCCTAGCTTGTTCCAGACTCATTTCGCTGGCTGCTACCCCTCGCTGAAGCAGTTGATATTCCCACAGTTCTCCAGCATCCAGGTCTCTGAGATCCACTTGAAAGTTTCGACAGTGTTGCCCGATCGCCCTGTACCAGCGCCTCGATCTGTGCGCTCCTCCTGTGGCATACACCAAACAACCCTGAAAAAAGTAAAGTTGCCACTGTTGTTCCCCTTGCTCTAACAGCAGTTTCCCCGTTGCTTGTTTCTGGCTGAGTACAGCCAGAGTATGGGACAACATTTTGTATCCGATTGCGGTAGCAGACATATCAACTCGCATCCCCTGTACTCTGTTTGTACCATTATATAGCTGCTGAGTTTTGAAAGATAACAGTGATATTACTGAATTTGGGTTAACAAAAACCACTAATTGTGCGAATTTAACCCCATCAGGGAGTGATTCCCCTCGGTAGTTTTAGCCATGAGGATGCAACGCCTATTTGCACTATTAACTAATTACTAAAATCCGGCTTCTAACTAATAACTAATTGCCCTCGCTATCTTTGGGAGGTACTGGATCGTAACCCCCAGCATGAAAAGGATGACAGCGCAAAATTCGCTTAACTGCCATTGAGCTGCCGCGGGCCGGCCCAAATCTTTCTATTGCTTCGATCGCGTATTGTGAACAAGTTGGCTGAAATCTACAGGCGTTAGGCAGGTAAGGAGAAATCCCCATTTTGTAGCCTCGGATTAATCCGATCAGCAATATTTTCACAATTTTTACCTCAGCGTTGGATTAGATTAATAGCAAAATCTCGTCCCATACCGCTGTAAGCTAGGTGAATCGAGAGCATTCCCAGCGGTTAGAGTTCCGCTAACTTTTAGTACCAATTATACCTATTTTCATTTTTATTTTAGATAGCTACAGCACAATTTGAGGAGATAATATGGTACTTGTCTCTGAGTTCGCTACTTGACCGATACCTAAAAAATTACCGTCTTGATCGTACACCTGCAAGGGATAGGGAGGTTGTGGTATTGGGTTGTCGGGGGGATTGTTCCTACTGTCCTCCTCTGGCCCGATCGGCGTTTCGGGAATCGGGAGGCGCTGTCCTTGAAACCAGCGTTTGGTATATTCAGGGGAAAGGACGATCGCGCCTAAATGTCCCAAAACCGCCGATGGCAAAATCGGGCAGAATTTATTCTCCTGCAATTGCAGTTCCAATTGTTCAAAACTGAGACTTTGGTCGATCGAAAAACCGCTACTTTCGGTGCGAGTCAAACAAGCCAAAGTACCGCCTGCATTCAACACCGCACCCAAATCCCGCGCGATCGCCCGAATGTAAGTACCCGCCCCGCAGGCGATCGACAAATCCAATTCAGGAAAATCCCCCGGCCGCCAATCCAAGATTTCCAGCCGAAAAACCTCAACATTTCTAGCAGCAACTTCCACAGTTTCGCCTTTTCTAGCTAACTCATAAAGGCGTTTTCCTCCCACCTGAACCGCACTAAAACTCGGTGGAAATTGCTCGATTTTTCCTAGAAATTTTGGCAGTGCGGCTTGCACTTTTTCCAAACTCAACTCTGGCACCGGTCGAGAATGGATAATTTCTCCTTCTAAATCGTCAGTAGCAGTAGTTAAGCCAAACCGAATCGTGCCTCGGTAAGCTTTATGGTGTTGAAGATATTGCAGCAGTCTGGTTGCTTTGCCCAGGGCGATCGGTAAAACGCCAGTCACGGCAGGATCGAGGGTTCCTCCGTGTCCGACTCGCTTGAGTTGCAATATTCGGCGCACTCGCCCCACGCAGTCGTGAGATGTCATGCCGGCAGGTTTGTTAAGATTGAGAAAACCGTCAGTAGTCATTAGTCATTAGTCAGTAGTCAGTAGTCAGTAGTCAGTAGTCATTAGTCAGTAGTCATTAGTCAGTAGTCAGTAGTCAGTAGTCAGTAGTCATTAGTCAGTTGTTATTTGTTATTTGTTATTTGTTATTGGTCATACCAAATCCTGCTTAAATAACTTTCTATATCTTAGTCTGCGGAGGCAGACTTCGTTTGTGTAGTTTGAGGTCAAAAGCGGTTTCAAGCACCGAGTCTCATAAAATGGTTAGCCAACCCGGATTTTGTATCAGTCAACAGTCAACAGTCAACAGTCAACCGTCAACCGTCAACAATTCCCAATTAAAAAATAAAGTCCGCCCGAGGGATAGAAGCAACTCCCAATACAGTAGCCAGAGTTTCCTTGGTGCTTGTAAGTTGAATAATTGTACTCGGCGAAGTTCCGGCCCCAGCGGAAATGGTGAGATCGTTAAAGGTGAGGTCGGCTCTCAAGCGAATTCGATCGGTACCAACAGTAAAATCTGTAATCACATCCCCGTCTGCCGATCGCCCGATCGCAAAAGTATCGTTTCCGGCGCCGCCAGTTAAAGTATCTGCGCCGCGATCGCCCGATAAACAGTCATCGCCGATGCCACCAAACAGCGAGTCATCGCCGGCACCCCCAAAAAACGTGTCATTACCCGCGCCTCCCAACAAAGTATCGGTGTCTTGGTTGCCAAACAGCAAATCATTGCCCTCGTCGCCCAGCATTGAGTCAGAACCTTTGCCGCCGTAGAAAGTATCGTCGCCCACGCCACCCAAAACGCTGTCGCGGCCCGCACCGCCGAACAGCAAATCATTGCCAGCGTCCCCCAGTATTGAGTCGTCGCCCTCGCCGCCGTAGAGGGAATCGTCTGCGCCTAAGCCCAAAATGCTGTCAGGCCCACCCAAACCAAATATCAAGTCCGCGCCCGCACTACCCCTGAGAGAGTCGGGGCCGCTGGTGCCATTCCTGCCGCCAGGTGCCCCTCCGGGACGAGTACCCGTGGGGGGGGTTGGGGTTGTGACGGGAATTGGTCGAATTGGCACTGCTGATGGCATGATTCTGAAGATGGGTAGAAATTTGCCATTCTAACTTAACTTAAAAGCGGAAGTTATAACCTCGCCAACCGCCCAGATCGGAAATATCGATCGCACCTGCGACAGCATAAGATTCGCACAAAAAGCCCTGCACCGTGGAGCCGTCCTCCAACATTAGCGTACCGATTCCCAGCGGCGACGGAATTTGAGCGACAAATCGGCCGAAAGCTGCGATCGACAACTCCCAAACTTCCACCTCGATCGCACTACCGCCCTCTGACTGACGCACCAATCCCGGCTTAGGAATAGTTGTCCCAGTCAAAGCGTACAGCTTGTAAATCGGGCTGGTACGGCAGGCTCGCACCAAAACTCCTCCGAGTTCGATCAGTTGATAATTCAGTGGCTCACCGCTCAAATGAGCACCAACCACGGCAAGTTTGACTCGTTCTTCTGACGAAGATTTTGGTGCGATCGCGAATTCCGGGACTGTTGGCAGCGCCTGGCCGGTTGCGCCCAAAGTTCCCCCCAAGCTAGCGTGGAAAGCAGATCCCAGGCTGCAAAGCGATAAATCGTGCCACGCCGGAGCCATCAATGTCAATCCTGCGGGCAATCCGTTGCTTTGAAACCCGCTGGGAACTGCGATCGCGCACAAATCGAGTAAATTGGCAAAGTTCGTGTAGCGTCCGAGATTGGTGTTGAGGGCGATCGGCGCGGCTGCAACTTCTGCGACAGTATAAATCGTACCAGTGGTGGGAACAGCCAAAACATCCATTGACTGCCACTGAATTTCTGACAAATGGCGGAGTTCTGCCAATCGGTACGACGCGCGGTAAGCTGATACTGCATCGTAGCGTTTGCCGCCGCTGATAATTTCGTACACGATCGGATCGATCGCCTCTGGGTGCGCCTCCAGGAAATCGCCGATCGCCGCCAACCTTTCTGCTACCCAAGGCCCGCCGTAGAGCAGTTCGGCAGCATCCGCAAACGGCTTGAAGTCAATAGGTGCGATCGTGCAACCCAAAGATTGCAAGCGCGCGATCGCCTCTCGGTAGCGCTGTTCGGCTTCTGCATTCCCAAAAAATTCCAGTTCGCCGTCTGCGGGAACTCCCACCCGTAAGCGGGATAAATCCGGCAAAACTTTCGTTTCAGGGTGACGAGAAAACGCATCCTCAGCATCAAAACCGCTGGCTACTTGCAGCACGGAGGCCGCATCCGCACAGGTGAGAGCGAACACAGAAACGCAATCGAGCGATCGCACTGCTGGAAGCAGGCCGCGAGTGCCGATCGAGCCGCGAGTTGGCTTCAGCCCGACAATGTTGGTAAAAGCAGCGGGAACCCGCCCCGATCCTGCGGTATCGGTACCCAGAGCAAAACTCACCAAGCCGGCGGAGACTGCTGCGGCGGAACCGGAACTCGATCCGCCCGGGATGTAGCGCCGATCGAACGGATTGCGACAAACTCCATAAGGCGTGCGGGTTCCGACTAATCCTGTGGCAAATTGATCCATGTTAGTTTTGCCGATCGCGATCGCACCTGCCGCGCACAGGCGCTCTACGACTGCGGACGATCGCGCTGGAGTGCGAGCAAACTGCGGACATCCCGCTGTAGTGGGAACGCCCGCCCAATCGAGGTTATCTTTGATCGCAAAAGGTATTCCGTAGAGCGGCAATTGTTGCGGGTCTAGGTTTTCCAAAGCTTTGGCGCGTTCGAGGGTTTCCGCCAGCGGTGCTAAATAAATCCATACCGC
This sequence comes from Microcoleus sp. MP8IB2.171, assembly GCA_030248405.1. Taxonomy (GTDB): domain Bacteria; phylum Cyanobacteriota; class Cyanobacteriia; order Cyanobacteriales; family Microcoleaceae; genus Microcoleus. The sequence goes on along the minus strand of JARCMA010000006.1, from coordinate 6,389 downwards.
CGGATCTGCATAACGTTCGATCCGATCGTATACTTGAGCGATCGCATCTGCGGGCGCGATCGAGCCTGTGCGGTAGCGATCAAGCAGCGAATGAATGTCGAGACTGTGACTGTAGTTAACTTTTTCCATAATGCAGCGTCAGTCGATTTTAGATTTTAGATTTTAGATTTTAGATTTTAGATTGAAGAGTTGACTTCACAGGCGGTGTTTGGCGATCGCTATTACTCACGCCCAGAGTACCATTCTCTCTTAACAGGCAAGATGCCTGTTCCACAAAGAGTGTATTTCTTTCTTCTTGTGGGGTGGGCATCCTGCCCGCCCATAAAAGGCTTATTGAGAATTGTGGAACATCTCAGTTATTACAAATAGGATGTTAGTTTACCGCATTGTCGATCGCCTCCGCATCTAGTCTAGGGCGATCGAAGTATTTCTCAATAAATATTCAATCCTTGTCTTGCGAGTTTGGTCAGTGTGTGCAGGTCAACTTCGCGATGCACAATCGCCCGGTTTAATCTTCCAAAAACCTTAATTTGATAAATCCCAGAAAAAACGTTTTTTGTAACATTTTACACATTTTACTATCAAGTTAGCTGTTACCGTTTGAAACGTAGCAATCTAGTAAGATTGCAAGCTACAGTATGCTTACCTTTAAAAAAGCTAAGTGCATTGTTGTTACCGACAGTCTCGAATAACTCCTTGGGTTGCAAATAGGACTTATACAGACAAAAATCGAAAAAAAATAACAGCTTCTAGGGTTCCGATTTGAATCAGTTTCTAACTCAGCTTAGACAGTTCAAGTGCTGGTCCGAGAGAAGCAGACTGGTTCTCCCAATATTTTAATGTTAAGTTAATTTTTGGGAAACACTAGCCAGTTACACGGCGGGATAAAAGCCCGGGAGAAACGCGATCGATCTTGCAGGCTCGATTCGTTAGCTCTCGGGCTTTATCCTTGTATATCGGGGTTTTGCGGGAGCTAAGGAAGCCAAGGAAGGTGCAGAAGCTCGATCGACATATTCACCTCTAACCAGCAACCAGAATATGCTATGAATATCCGATATTGCTCCCCAAAAATAACGCGATCGCCCTTATCCTACTGCGCCATATTTTTCATTACCTTGTTTTTCGCTGTTGGCTGCGTCAACCCAGCAATTTATATCAAAACCACGACAGAAACCGAAGCAGCTTCTTCAGTAAGTGCTGATGCAGTTCGCCTCGGATTCAGCGCGTGGCCCGGTTGGTTTCCTTGGCAAATAGCCAAAGAACAAAAGATATTTGAAGCCAACAATGTTGCAGTAGACTTAAAATGGTTTGACGGCTACTTAGAATCGATCAGCACTCTCACAGCAGGACAGATAGATGCTAACAGCCAAACCCTCGGAGATACAGTCAACTCCATATCGGGCGGTGCCGACCAAGTAATTGTTTTAGTCAACGACAACTCGACGGGAAATGATAAAGTGATTGTCGCCGAAGGCATTAATTCCGTTGCCGATTTGAAAGGTAAAAAAGTTGCAGCCGAAGAAGGTACAGTCGATCACTTTCTCTTGCTTTTGGGGCTAAGAAAAGCAGGTTTATCAGTGCGGGACATTCAATTTGTACCGCTGGAAACCGGGAAAGCTGCGGCGGCTTTTGTCGGAGGGCAAGTCGATGCGGTGGCAGTATTTGCGCCGTTCACTACGCAGGCATTAAAGCGCTCAAACAGCAAGGAACTGTTTAGTTCAAAAGACTTTCCGGGGGCGATTTCCGACCATTTGGTCTTCACGCGAAAGTTTATCGACGAACACCCCGATCGAGTGCAAGCCCTGGTCAATTCATGGTTTGCAACCTTAGAATATATGAAAGCAAATAAAGAGAAATCTTACGAGATTCTAGCCAACCGCGCCGGAGTCAGCGTAGAGGAATACAAAGAATATGAAAACGGCACTCAGATATTTACCGTCGAGGAAAACTTGAAAGCCTTTCAACCGGGAAATGACATGACATCATTGCAGTTTGCGGCGGCAGAAATGACAAAATTTCTCGTAGATGTAAATTTAGCAAAAACCCAACCAGATATTAGCAAGTTATTTGACGATCGCTTTATCAAAGCTTACGCCGAAGGTAAAAGCTAAAAGGCAGAAGTTTCGGAAATTACAGACACAATAAACTCCACGCTTTGGTTAAACCCGATCCCCCCTAGCCCCCCTTAAAAAGGGAGGGAGAGGATTCTTCTCAAAGTCCCCCTTCTTAAGGGGGATTTAGGGGGATCTCCGGGACACAAACACTGTTAACTGAACAGTATTGAATTAAACTTTCACAAATATTCCTTTTTTTTAATTTCCCCAAACTCAAATTACTCGATTAACCGTTCTGCAATTAAATCATGCCACCAAATCCCGAACCGCGATCGATCCAATCCCACCTCAAGCAAAAAAGCCTAAATCCCACCGTTTTCTGGCGGATTGCGGAAGAGATACCAAAACCCCTCAATATTGGGTTAACAGTAACATCGATCGCACTGCCGCTGCTGCTGTGGTGGCTAGTAACAACCTTCGCCAACGTAGACCCCAAATTTTTGCCTTCCCCCGGCAAAGTTTTAGAGGCATTTGGTAGGCTGTGGAACACTCGCGAACTTTTGAAAGACACAGTAGCGAGTTTGTGGCGGGTGGGAGTCGGCTTTCTGTTCGCCTTGCTTTTTTCCATACCAATTGGCGTGCTGATGGGCAGTTTTCCCAGTATTCGCGCCTTGCTAGAACCGATGTTCGGCTTGATGCGATATATGCCCGCACCAGCATTCATTCCCCTATTAATTCTCTACTTGGGAATCGGCGAAGAACCGAAAATTACCCTGATATTTATCGGTGTCTTTTTCTTCAATTCGCTGATGGTGATGGATACGGTCAAGTTTGTTCCAAAAGACTTGATCGAAGCTACTTATATGTTGGGCGGGAATCGCTGGGAAATCCTCACTCAAGTTATTTTTCCCCACGTTTTGCCGGGAATTCTTGATGCTAGCCGCATCAACCTAGCTGCGGCTTGGCAATTGGTAATCGTCTCGGAATTGATTGCGGCAACCGAAGGCTTAGGTCGCCGGATTAGTGTCGCAGGTCGATTTCTCCGAACCGATGAAATTTTTGTGGGGCTGATTGTCATTGGGGCGATCGGGCTGACTTTTGACTTGCTTTTTCAATATCTGTTGCGAGTTTCTTGTAAATGGTCAAGTCAGAAACAATAAATCGGCGGTTGAAACCGCTTCTACACAAACGAAGTCCGCCTTCGCGGACTGAAGAGTTGATAACTTGGATTTGGTGTTAGGAGGCAGAAGGGTGTCATTTTTTTACTTACAATACGGAGGATTTACTCATGTTTCTGGAAATCAACAATCTGCACAAAAACTTTGACACGAAAAACGGTAAATTAGTTGTCCTCAAGGACATTAATATGAGCATCAAGCAAGGCGAATTTATCTGCGCGGTAGGCGCATCCGGTTCTGGCAAATCTACTCTGTTGAGGCAGATTGCGGGATTGGACAAGCCGACAACCGGGGCAGTGAAAATTGACGGCAAAGAAGTTGTTTCGCCGGGGCCGGATCGAGGTATGGTATTTCAGCATTACACTCTTTTTCCTTGGATGAACGTGCAGGAAAATGCCGAGTTTGGCCTCAAACTTCAAGGCTTGTCCAAGAATGAGCGACGCGAACAAGCAAGCTATTATTTGAGTGTGGTAGGATTGACGCAGTTTGCGAAGTCGCTACCGAAGGAATTGTCGGGTGGGATGAAACAACGGGTGGCGATCGCCCGCGCCCTCGCTTCTGAACCGAAAGTGTTATTAATGGATGAACCTTTCGGCGCCTTGGATATCCACACTAAAGAATCGATGCACGAATTCATGCTCGATTTGTGGCGCCGCACTCAGATTACAATCTTTATGATTACCCACGATGTCGAAGAAGCCGTGTTTCTTTCCAATCGGATTTATGCTTTGGGCGCTCGTCCCGGTACAGTGAGAAAGGAAATGTCGATTAATTTGCCCGATCGCACTCCTAGCATTAAACGCCACGCCAAATTCCACGATTACCGCGACGAACTCATGGATTTGATGCGGAAACACGGACAGGAAGCAGTTGCAATAGCCGCTTAAATAGACATAGGTTTGCAGTTGCGTGGCGTTGCGATCACGCTAAGAGTGCAACCGCAAACCTAAGTAAGTGGAAATAAATATTACTTTGGGAGAGGGCGGGTTTGGCAGCGACAAGATAATATTGTTTTGTTTCGCTAAACTATCTCAATATATCAGGAGGAATTCATGGTGCAACTATCGATCGACAAAAACTCACAAATCGATTCGGGCTTCGTATTAATCGAAGAAACCGTACCGGGCGGCGCGTACTGGTCGGGAGTCATCAAGCGGGGAAACACCCTGCGAATCACCGATTTAGAAGGCTCTCGCGGCGTTTCCATGCTCTGCTACAATGCCGACAATGCGATCGAACGCTTCAACGCAGCAGACACCGCCAAAATTCAATTCAACGCCTTTCCCACACAAGGCAAAGTCCTCTACACAGACATGGGACGCATCCTATTTTCGATCGTCCAAGATACCTCCGGCTGTCACGATTTGCTAGCAGGATGCAGCAACGCCATTAGCAACAGTAAAAAATACGGCCCTGGAGACTGGAAAAACTCCCGCGACAACTTCCTCAAAGCCCTAACTCGGTGGGGTTTAGGCAAAAAAGACATCATGCCAAACCTCAACTTATTTACTCGAATTGCCGTCAAACCCGACGGCACGATGGAGTTTCGCGAAGGCTGCGAAAAACCCGGTAGTTTTATCGATTTGCGAGCCGAAATGAACGTATTAACAATTATCTCAAACTGCCCCCACATCCTGCATCCAAACCCCATTTACGATCCAAAACCAATCCAAATTCAGATTTGGAAATCCCCCGCACCCGCAGCAGACGACTTGTGCCGCACCGCCAACCCGGAAGCTGTGCGCGGCTTCACCAACACCGATGCTTTGTTCCTGCAATAAACCCGATTCCACAACTCAGTCTTGTCCGCGTTAATCCAATACGCTTGGGTTAAGACAGATCCCCCCTAGCCCCCCTTAAAAAGGGGGGGACAAGAATCTTATCAAAGTCCCCCTTCTTAAGGGGGGGACAAGAATCTTATCAAAGTCCCCCTTCTTAAGGGGGATTTAGGGGGATCTCCGGGCAATAAACAGTGTTAACAATTGCGTATTGCGCGTTAATCTGCGGCAAAAAATCTCTGCACTTCCACCACCAAAACTGAACCATGATTGCAACTACCCAACAAGCCCTCGATCCAAAAACAGCAATTTACAACGAAGTTTTACCAGCCCGACATCCTTGGTCTCGCGTCATCAAAAAAGGACAGATTCTCCGCATAGTAGATTTAGGCGGAAATCAAGCAGTAGACTTTTTAGTTTACAATGCCGATGACCCTTCCGAACGCTACAGTGCCCCCGATACCATCGTCAATCAAGGCAACATCTTTGTAACTACAAACAGCAAACTCCTTTCCAACGAAGGGCGCACCATTATGACCATAATTGCTGACTCCTGCGGGCGCCACGATACCTCCGGCGGCGCGTGTAGTTGCGAGAGCAATTCGGTGCGATTTGGACTTGATAAAAAATACCAACACGCCTGCGTTGAAAATTTCCTCGCCGCAATTCTTCCCTACGGTTTGGGCAAACGAGATTTGGTCAGCAATATCAACTTTTTTATGAATGTTCCAATTAGCGAAGATGGCACGCTGGAAATTGTTGACGGCATCTCAGATTCGGGAAGTACAGTTGATTTGCAAGCCGAAATAAACGCGCTGGTTGCGATTTCTAATTGCCCGCAAATGAACAATCCTTGCAATGCTTACAATCCTACGCCGATTCAGTTGATTGTTTGGGATTCCGTGTAACCGGAAAATACCAGGTTTGTAGTGAGGACTTCAGTCCTTCTTAATGAGGACTAAAGTCCTTCTAAATGAGTAATAAAGTCCCAATTCCCAATTCCCAATTCCCAATTCCCAATTCCCAATTCCCAATTCCCCCCATAATGTTTAACAAAGTTCTGATTGCCAATCGCGGCGAAATTGCCTGCCGAATTATCCGCACCCTCGATCGCCTCGGAATTGCTTCGGTAGCAGTATATTCAGAAGCAGACGCGCGCGCCCAGCACGTTTTCGCCGCCAGCGAAGCCGTTTGTATCGGCGCAGCAGCCGCAGCCGAGAGTTATTTGCGGTTCGATCGCATTCTCGAAGTTGCGCGCCAAACAAAAGCCCAAGCAATTCATCCGGGTTACGGCTTTTTGAGCGAAAATGCAGAATTTGCCGAAGCTTGTATCAGCGAAAATATTGCATTTATTGGTCCGACTCCGGCTCAGTTGCGCT
>JARCMA010000046.1 GCA_030248405.1 Microcoleus sp. MP8IB2.171 | reverse complement strand
AGCAATATCAGTCAAATATGGAATAAGTGCCAAGCCGATACACTCTGCTAAACGGGGCGGCACAGCATTTCCAATTTGCCACATTGCCTTTTTCATCGAGCCTTCAAAAATAAATGAATCCGGGAAAGTTTGCAATCTAGCCATTTCGCGGGCAGAAATAACCCGATTCAGATAAGGATGAATATGAGTGCCGCCGTGATTTTCTTTCACAGTCATGCTCGGTTTCCCCGGATACTGTCGCTTGAAAGCATCTGCATAGCTTGCATACAAAGAACCTCCAGGCGGAACTTTAGCAAGTCTTTCCATATACTCAGCAGAATGGCGAGTCCACTCATGGTTAATTTCAGGTATGCGAGTATACTCTGGCAAATCATCAATTGCTGACTCAATTGCTGTGTATTGTTCAGACAACAATTGCGGCTTTGGATAGGGATTTGGCATCCCAAATCTGTTAGCAATAAAAATAGCTCGCGGCCTGATTTGCGGAATTCCATAGGCGGCTGATTCCAGCACCGCAACGGAAACGTGGGGATAGCCAATTTCCTCAAAAGCCTCGCAAATCGCTTGCTTAACAGCCCCTTTCTGTATCGTCAGAATTCCCGGCACATTTTCCATCACCACGTACCAGGGACGTATTTCCGAAACGATGCGGACAAACTCTCTAAACAGACGGTTGCGAGGGTCATTGGGGTCGCGTTTTCCAGCAACTGAGAAACCTTGACACGGCGGCCCACCTACAACAAGATGAACTTCCGACGAACCAATTTGAGCGAGCAACTTTTGGGAATTTAAGTTTTTGATATCGTCGCAAAAGTGATGACAATCAGGAAAATTTTTGATATGAGTTGCAGAAGCAATCGGGTTAATTTCAACACTTGCTACTGGTTGAAAACCTGCTTGCAATAAACCTTGTGTCATTCCGCCAGCACCGCAGAAAAGATCGACAAATCTATAGTCTGAGGCGGGGATTGACTGAGATTCAACATCAATAAAAATCTTGTAAGGATCGGAGTCATCTGCTTCTAGTTCGCGTTGGATTCGTTCGTAACGCCCTAATTTTGCTTGCTTCGGCTTTTTTGCAGGAATTGTCTCTTCCTTATTTGAGAATAAAGACAGTTGTATTGCTTCCATTTTACATTTGTTTACGGCATCATATCTATTGTACGGTACGGAACGAACGGAAGCATCCCAAATTAGTACAAGCTATTATCATAGCTGGCAAAGACGGAAATGATGCTAAACTATATTTAGAGAAGTTAGTCAACTTTGCAGAAGATGAAGGAGATAGAAGAATGAATAGCCATTATAGTCTCATCATCGAGTGGTCAGAAGAAGATCGACTTTTTGTTGTCAGCTTACCTGAGTTTACCGATGTCATGCAGCCTTGCACTCACGGACACACTTACGAAGAAGCAGCAAAACACGGACAAGAATTGTTAGAAACCTTGATTGAGCTATATCAAGAAGATGGCAAACCTCTACCAGAACCTAAGACATTGGGGAAACGATTGCAGATTGCGTAAAACGAAACGCTTGAGGCCTTAAGACAAATCGAAGCAGAGGAGACAGAACCATGAAATATACAGTTGTTATCCTATGGTCAGAATGCGATCGATGCTTTCTCGTATTTTTGCCGGAATTTGAGGATGTAATGCAGCCGGTAACTCACGGAGATTCTTATGAAGAAGCTATCTACAATGTGCGAGAGGTAATAGAGTTACTAATCGAGAGTTGTCAAGCAGAAGGCAAACCATTACCAGTCACTAAGAAGCTAGAACGATTATTTCAGGCTGCATAAATTTGTTCAAACTGAGATATTGCACCATTCTCAATAACCTGTAGCAGCGGGCGATGCCCTGCCCTTCGACTTCGCTTAGGAACCGCCTAGCTGAAGGGTTCACTCTTGAGCTCTAAATGTTGCAGACAGGTGAAATAAACCCGCCCCCACCCACTTTAATCATCTAGCGATTGATAGCACCAACTTGGACGGCGCAGGAGATTGAATGTATCTAGGTATCGAACTTGGGCGGACGGATCTACTGTAGCAATCGCTTCATTCAATAAGCCTTGAGGGCTATCTATGTTCCACAAAGGATGAACAATAATCACCATTTTATCGCCCACGACAAAACCCGGTAAAGTGCCGAACTGTTCCCCAGAACAACTAAACGAAGCACAAAATGTATCGCGCAGTTTAGTTGCTGTCTGTACCCAATTTTCTAAGTCTGGAGTAGAAAAATCCCCATCTAATCCGCATTGAAAATCACTGCTAGCCAATCCCCTCAGCAAGGAAAGCCCCAAACGCCAATCCAGCAAACCGTGATAGTTCATATTGCGGTACTGCTGCAAGCAATCGTAACAGGAAGAGTCGCATTTGCGGCGGTGTTCAGGTGACATAATTGCCTCAGCAAAGCTATTTTGAGAATTCAGAATTTTGCTTGTCAGGATGTCTTCCCAGTGTTCGGCTAACCAATAAGTGAATCCAGAACCATTGGCCAGCCGATCGCTAATTACAATTTCCCCTACTTTTTTATCCTCTAATTCAACCTGTCGCAAACCGCTGATGTCTAATTCTTCTGGATCGATATCTAACTCCTGTGCCGCTACAGCACGAACCATGAAAGCGGCTGAGTAGAAAGCAGCTTTGACAGCAGAACCGGGTGCAATAGGATCGAGGCACAATCCATCTGGTACAGCAACGGGCTTAATTCGCAGCACGCCAGTGGTTTTTGGGGCAATTATGGCGATCGCCTCTAATTCGCCCTGCGGTTTAAACCTCACCCCGTCAGACTTATTATGGAATCGCTCATCAATCCACTGATCGGGTAAGAGTTTGTCACCGCGTCCAAATGTGGCATTTCCGATTGCTCCCTTAAATAGCTGTCCTCGATTGTCATTGACGCGGAAAACGCGGCCAGACTTAGAGAAAGCTATCTGAGTATTCGTGTTATTTACTAAGTTAAAAGGTGGAGAGTTTGATTCGGCTACGCTACCTGCACCTGTAATTAACAAATCGTATTCATCTTTCGCGTCAGATCCAGGATTTATGCTGGTACGGAAAGCTAAAGGGACAGCCCACTGAAAAACTCGAAATCCCTGTTCCTCAGTTGCCCCGCATTTCGGACAGATTGTATCTTCAAATATTGTATTAGAGGTTGCCGTATGTTGGCAGCGCTGACACCTCAACATCCATTTGCGATCGCTCAGAGGTTTGCCAGCAGGAACTAACCCGTTTTTAGTGTCGGGAATTAACGATGCTGTAAACCCGATCGCAGTATAAATTCGCTTGTCTTTAGTTTTTTCGGAACCGGGGGCAAATTCAGAGACAGCTAAATCTAAATCTCGATTGATAGTAGGAACTTTCTGTTTTCTAGACGGTTCGTGATGGTACAAATCGCGCACTCTTGAAGGCATCCCGTACATCGGCATAATCCCGCCCTCCGCAAGGCGTTCTGCCAGTCCATCTCCAGTCAATTCTAAGTTATTGGCGCACTCATTAATTTTATCAAACAACTGCTGACGTGCATAGATTTCTAATTGATCGCGATCGATACCTGCAACGCCGACTAGCAGAGAATTTATTACCTCAGTTACTTCACAAGAAGTTCCCAACCAGTGGCGAACAAGTTCGCGGCGTTCTTCAGTGTTCTGCCAGTTTTTAACTGTGCCAAATTCACCGTGACTGTCAGGCTTTTTTTCCACCTCCCAGCAGTTGACACCAGCAGCAATAAATGCTCGTCTCAAACATTCTTTGGTTAGGAGGCGCTGGGTGATCTCAACCTGTGACATAGCAAGAAAAGGAACTGGCGGCGGATCGCCCGTAATTTTTTCAGGATGTCGGTAATAAAACTCATCGTGCGATCGACCGCGACAGAGAGTCAGTACAATAGCGAAAGGCTGACCGCGACGACCCCCGCGACCCGCACGCTGCTGGTAATTAAAGCGCATGGGAGGCATATTTGCCATCACAACAGCCATTAAACTGCCAATATCAATTCCCACCTCCATTGTGGTTGTGACGCTCAAAATATCAATAATATCTACTACTGGGATAAAATCTCTGTCTTGTTCGCCAAAATTCACAATGATGTTGCGGAAATGTCGCTGTCTTTCGGCTTGATCGTCGGTTTGCCCGGTCAACTCTTCGCAGTGCAACCGCAACGGTTGACGCTTATTTACAGCTTGGGTGGCGAAATAATTGCGGTCGTACAAATCCGCACAAATTTTATTAGATACAGTTGGTAAAGGTGCCAAGCAATTAGTACAAATACCTCCGGCGCGGTGCAGGTGATGGCGCTGGCAAGACCCGCACTGCCACACGGGGTCATCGGACACAGCAACTCGTACAGATAAATGTCGAGGATTAAGTTTAAAGTGGTGATGCTGACCGTATTCGCAAATGGCAGATTTCAATGCGGGCTTCAATTCCTGTTCTGAAATTCCGCAAGCTTTTGCACACTCTTTAATATAATTTCGCAAGTTTGAGCGCGCATCACTCCAGTCTTTCCAGTCATTTAGCGGATACTCTTGAGGTTGTCTTGGATATCTATACAATTCACCTAAAATTCGCAAGCAGCCATCGCCAATGCTCTCAAATACTGAGCTTGAAAGCCCGCATTGAATGGCTAGCTGTTCTAATTGATTCGGGGGTAAATTCAGACGAATATAGCCCAATCCCGATGCTTCAATCCCAAAATATAGACGACTAAACAGCGTGTCGCAGACCTCAGATTTAACTTTTTCTCGAAGTGTCGTGTCTCGCCTTGTTTGTGCTTCAGCGCACAAGTCTGGTTTCCACCCGCCGGTGGCAAAGTCAAATAATTTTGTCCAATGGTGGTACTTTCCTTCATAGGAGAAATCTTGGTAAATAACATCGTTACCGGCAGGGTTAACACCTAAGTTTACTAATCGCTCGATCAGGAGTCCTGGGTCTTGGGAATTCTCAATACCTTCAAATAGCGCTCTGAGAGGAACTGTGCGGGTATTGCCTCTTTGCTGGATTTCGTTGAGTAGCTTCTGAGCGTTATTTCTCCCATTTTGTAACAGTTCTAAATCTTCAGGATCGAGACCTTCTGGCAATGGCTTGTCAACGTTTTTAATTGCTTTTTGCATCTGGTCAATAGCTTTTGGGTGGCGTTGAGCAAATAATAGGGCTTCTGAACGAGCAGGCAGATTGTGTTGTTGAATATCTTGTAATAGGCACAATTCTCCGATCGCCAACTGTCCGAGTTCATCAAAAAGTGCTTCTCGTACCAGGTCGTCGTAGTGCGATCGCTCAATGCCATTTGATATAGAAGCGGCATCCTCGCGACTGTCAGAAAACACAACTAATTTGCGGGATTCTGCATCTTCCGGTAACTGATAAAACAGTTCTTTGGAAAGTAATTGACTCACTTTAGAAAAACCTGTGCGGAACCAACGAACAGGCGATTTCTTTTTTTTCTTAGGATGGCTGTAGTTAGCAGCACAGCAGGGACAAATTGAGGGTAATGCTCCAATAGACTCTTGCTTCTCTACTGAGAGCGATCGCAAGTGAAACAGATAGCCTTTCACCCACTGTTCGTCCGGGGAATTTGGATCTCCTAGAATAACACGACCGCTGCGGGTATCTAACGATGCTTTATCCCAGGAGGCTTTCTCGCCGCCTTCACCTTGTCTCGATGGCTGTTTCCAACCTTTGCAAACATCTTCATTAATATTTCTAAAAGGCCAGAAAATGGCAAATTCAGAATACTTGCGGCGATCCAAAGCTATGGCTGTTTTGCGATCGGGTATGCCTTCAATATCTGGTTCAGTAGGCAAAAGTTCCCATCCGTCATTATTCTGTCTTGTCAGCCTGTTTCCCCCTAGAAACACTGTTCTGCACTGTTCGCAATAAAGCAGTTCTAAAACTCGGTACTCGTCGTTGTAAAGTATGGGAGGATTTTCTACAAATAGTTTGCCAACTGGTCGATTTTTACTAATTTCATTTTCTTCGCATCCGTAATTCGGTTTAGTGCAAGCCCAAAGCCCCTCAATATTCCTGAAAAACCAGTGTAGCCGGAAAGATGGCAAAGATTTTTCGTTAGATAAACCGCGAGTGGCTAGAAGTCCTTTTACCGCGAGTCTGAGGTTTTCATCGGGTAAGTCATTACCAAAAATCTTTTCAGCAAAATTCGCGATCGATACGGCACGAATTTTGTCATCAACGTTACAAGCATCGACCATTCTAGCCCCAACCTGCGCGGTTTCAGATTCCACAATTTGGCGGCAAGCACTGTATGCAGCCGTTGACTGCAAGGTTTCTATATTATTGATTTCTGGTGCTACTGCCAAAGCGATAAACGGTTCGCTATCCAGAAACTCTTGACCTTCGATTGGTGGAATTTGTTCTAAATGACCAGGTATAATTTGCTCAGAATTCCATTCGGCACCAAAGAATTGATTCAGAAATTCTAAGCTTTTTGGATCGTCTGGTTCCAAAGATGCACTAGAGGCAAGAATCCGCAATTTTGGATGACCGGGATGCAGCCCTAAACGTTGCAGCAACAGTCGCAACAAATAAGCAACTTCTGTCCCAGAAGTGCCGCGATACAAGTGCAATTCGTCAACAATTAAATGAAAGATGCTACCATCTTTGTTTAACCATTCCTTTGTTTTTTCAAAAATATCTCGCTCGATATCGCGCATCAGCATGATACTGAGCATAGAATAGTTGGTGATTAAGATATCTGGCGGGGAATCTTTCATATCCCAGCGGCAGCGCATTTCTGATCCATCTAAACGTGGGAAAAAGAACCTCACATCTCGATCGTCAGTGCGATCGGCGTGTTCGCTAGCGCGATCGGCTGATAACTGCATCTGCTGCATTGCTTCCAGCAGTTCTTCTATTTTTTTGCCATGAGGTTTACGATTTTCTTTGTATTCATGCCCCGGTACGGGAGTAACGCCATTGTATCTCCCAAAGTAAAGTCTATTTCCGTTTCTATTATTTTGAAACCAATCGCGCGCTGCTTGAGAATCTAAAGCGCGGCGGAGCCTGGTAAGCTGGTCTTCAACTAAGGCATTCATGGGATATAAAATTAGGGCGCGAACGGCAGCATCCCGCTTTTCGTGACTTCTTTGAGAAACGCGATAAGACCTTTTAAAACTGCGATTTTTTGTTACTCGTGGGTTACATTCGTCTTGCCAATCCTGATTTTTCCACCAGTCATTGAGATGAGGTAAATGTGGATTTGGAGCATTCCAATTTCTCGATTCTTTGGCAAGGTAAGCAAACAGGGGCAACAGGAAAGATTCGGTTTTACCTGAGCCAGTACCAGCCGTTACTACAGCATTTTGACCTTCTAATGCCTGTCGCAGCATTTGGATTTGGTGGCTGTACAGTTCGTAATTGCCTACAAGTCCGCAGGAGGCAAGTTGTTTAAAGTCTTGAAGGGCAGTTTCATCTAATCCCGGTACATTTGAAATATCTAAATCATTGATGGTTTTACCTGATTTTTGATAGCTGGGCATCGGTTCAATCCAGGGTTCTTGATGGAATGCACCGGGTTGGCGCAGCAGTCTTTCCCGTTCTCGTTCAATTTCGGGGAATTGAGTTCCGAAAGCGGTTTTTATATAAAGTAGAAAGTTGTCGCGAATTGTGTTGAAGGCGTTAATTGGGTCGTGCATAAATTACGTCACTATGTTATATTTAAAGATTGCTGCAAGAGTGTCTGCCCTAATTTAGCTGCGGTCATTTCTGCTATTTGAGGGGGAATTGCGGAGAATAACTTGAATCCCTGAATTTGCGGAAGAACACGCGGCATTGTTTCATATTTTGGTGCATAACCAGAACAAAGGGTTAGGGCTCTTTCTAGGAGTCGTGGCAGATTGGCGCTGGCTGGTACTGCCATAATGAATCTGTGTTTGTCGTAGATAAGAACATTCCGCCGCAGTGCTTTGAGAACAGCATACCTTCCCCAATCAAGGTCTATTTCCGCACACTTTCCGTCTTGCCAAAGATAGTAAACTTTGGTGTTTCGTGATGGGTGACTGTATTGGCTAAGGCGAATGGGGCAATCGGTTTCTTTTATGGATTGAAATTGTAAATAAATCGGGTCAAAGGTTTTGCTCTGCCAGTTTAGCTCTGTGTCATTATACCATTTGAGGGTAGCTAAGTAATCGTCAATACTGGCGGAAAAATGCAGCACAGACCAGGCTGAGGGCGTTTCGATAAAAGGTATTTTAAGGGAATTCGCGATCGCCCTCAATTCTCCTACATCCTCTGCTTGTACAGCCACTCGCTGCGGTATCAGCCCTAATTCACTGGCTTGTGCTGTGACTTCAAGGTTGATGTGATGTCCCACCGACTGACAAGCATTTGATAATTGTGCGATCGTATTGGGCGATCGCGCTCCTGCTAAAATGGCTTGAGGAAAGCCGGCACAAGGCAATCGCACCAATACAGGACTCGCTGCATAAACCTTATTCTTGCTGCTATCATCGCTAAAATTAAAGTCACAGTGACCCAGAGAATCGAGGGCGCGAATTGCTTGCAATCTTTTATTCTTAATTCCGTCTTTGTCTGTGTTTTCCTCCCTCAAACCCGTCTCAAGATTATACAAATAATCAAAGGTTTCCTTAAAGGATAGCCAAGCAAGTTCCTTTTTTGCTGAAATAACGTAGAGCAGTTTTTCGCTAGTTTCAGACACGTTCTGCCTCCTTTTGAAATTGTTTCCACAATGCTCTTAAGTTGGAGCGATCGGGCGGGGAAATTATCTTGCGATCGTGCCACAGTATTTCTTTCCATGCCCGCATTTTCTTTCGGTCTTTGCACTTTGATATCAACGGTTGTGACTCTACTAAATTGGTGCTGCAAAACATTACTTGACCGCGATGGCGACCTTTGGAAATAGCCCAAACAGGCTCCCAATCTGTAGGTAGTGATTCTGCTGGCCAAATTGCTATTTGACCTGGTTCTTTACCGACAAAGAAAATCCGCTGCTTTCCTTGTATTGGTAAAAAAGTGTTGAAGTTAAAGTCCGGGAAATCAACGCCCCGAACCAATGCGCCGGCAACGCTCGCGCTCCCATTGTCCCCGGTCAGGAGATTCCCGAAGCGATCGAACTGTGGCGCGTTGCTTTGGGATGGCAAAGAATAGTTTTCTACTAATAACAGAGAACAGCGCCTGATAATATCCTCCCCACTGCGTGCTTCAATTAACAACTTCGTTTCTGCTGGAGTATCGGCTGGCAGTTCATAATTACCTGCTGAGTTTATGCTATCTAATAGCTGATTATTGCAATATACTTTTATTGATTCGCTACCACCTTGTAAAAATAATTTTGGCGGGGCAAACTTAAAGAACTTATTGCCTCTTTCCAGGCGGATTCCCCCAGCTAACTCTAGCCGTACATTAGTCGGGAAAGCTAAGATTGGGTATTCTTGTTTAATGAGTTCGTCACTGCAAGCAGCCTGCGCTTTGAACAAGTGCCACCCACTGGGCAAACCATCTATTATTTGCAACTTTTCAAAGCCTTGACAGCTCAATTCTCCCCAGATTTTCAGCAATTCCAAACACTCTTGATGAGCAGCTAAATAAAATGGCTGTTGAGTGGGCAACTGGCGCACTTCCACAATACCTGGCAATCCCTCAGTATCTCCATCAACGAATACTCGAATGGGCGAGGCTGGCAGCTTAAAACACCATTTAGAGTCTGCCGATCGCATTTTTACACCTTCCCGCCAATTAAATTCTGAAGCAGCAACCGTTTTTCCGTCTGACTCAGATATTAGAGATGAAGACCAAACACCGCTATCTTCGGAACAGGAAAAGGATTGAGAATTATCTTCTAAAGATAACAAAAAATCGTCTTCAGGAAATTCGTGTTTGGTACTGCAACGCAAGCTTAGGGTGGCGCGTTTGGCAATTGAATCGAGTTGGCAGCACAATCTCAAGATTCCGTAAATCTGCGTTTTACCTGAATCTTCAGCAGTTCCATCCCAATCGCGCAATTCATCAATAATCCATTCGAGCAATGCTTGGCGAAGTTCGTCGCTGTCTCTGGTTTCTTTTAACAAGTCCAGCGTCCGTTTTCGCAGTTGTGTGCG
The DNA here is from genome assembly GCA_030248405.1 of Microcoleus sp. MP8IB2.171. GTDB lineage: Bacteria > Cyanobacteriota > Cyanobacteriia > Cyanobacteriales > Microcoleaceae > Microcoleus. The sequence goes on along the minus strand of JARCMA010000046.1, from coordinate 443 downwards.
GCCGTGTTTGGCTAACAAAAGTGCGATCGCCCCCTCAGCGGGATATGAAATAGGATCTAAGTCAGCAGCGGCAAAAATAGCAGGGAGTGCGCGACGTTCTTTTTCAGTCAAGAGAGTTTGGGCGATCGGCAATCCAATGTGTTTTCTCTTCCCAATGCTGTGGCTATTAAAGATACCCAATTCGCCAGATTTGTCTTCATTAGACCACTTTTCTAAATCTTCCCAGAGTTTCGACATCCTGTCAAATGAAGGATACTGGCCTGTGGTAGGTTCTTCACCAAGTAATGTTCGCAAGCGCGGATAGTAAGAATGCGCGGCAAAATCTCCTTCAATACCGGCTGCTAAGACAAATAGCGCTAAATAACCAATGTATGGCGGATAATCTAACTCTCGCAGCCAATTTTCCTGAGTTTCCCAAGCTTTTACGCATAAACCCTTCCTTT
>JARCMA010000409.1 GCA_030248405.1 Microcoleus sp. MP8IB2.171 | reverse complement strand
TTCCCTCTTCCTTCTTCCCTCTTCCTTCTTCCCTCTTCCTTCTTCCTTCTTCCTTCTTCCTTCTTCCTTCACCATGAACGACGAAATAAAAAAACTCGATAACAAAGGCCTGCGCGATTTCGGGCTGCTAATTGGCAGCTTAATAGCAGTGCTGTTCGGTTTAGCAGTACCTTTACTGCGGCGGCATTCTATACCTTGGTGGCCCTGGATTGCCGGCAGCGTGCTAGTTGTGCTAGCATTAGTTGCGCCGAAATCCCTGAATCCCATTTATCACGGATGGATGAAGTTTGGACTGCTCCTCAACAAGATCGAAACACCGATCGTCCTCGGGATAGTTTTTTACCTAATAGTTTGGCCGATGGGAGTGCTCAAAAACATTTTCGGCGAAGATGCAATGCGGCGGAAACTCAATCCTAAAATGGATACTTACCGCGTCCCGAGTAAAGCAAGAACAAAAGTTAGTATGGAGCGTCCTTTTTAAGTGTTTGAAGCAACTTTAGACTTTCTCAAAGATTTGTGGGCGTTTATGAAAGAACGCCAAAAGTATTGGCTACTGCCGTTAATTGTGACTTTAGTCTTTTTGGGAGCTTTGATTGTATTGAGTCAGGGTTCTGTGATTGCTCCGTTTATTTACACCCTGTTTTGAAAGAATGAGCAAGTTGAAAAATTTGGGTGTCAATTTGGGTTTGACACTCGGCGGTTTATTGATGGGGGTGGTAATTGGTGAAGTTGGGTTGCGAGTTGCTAGAGTTGAGGGCTATCCAAAAATAGGAGATTTCGTAGAGTCGGCGCCAACTCGTTTCCACACTTCCGATCCGAATTTGGGTTGGAAGCTGAAACCGGGTGCGTCGGGGGAGTGGAATGGGGAAGGTTCGAGTTTTGTGCAGGTGAATAGCGAGGGTTTGCGCGATCGCGAACATACAAAAGCCAAACCTCCGAATACTTTGCGCGTTGCGGTTTTGGGCGATTCTTTCACCGAAGCAATTCACGTACCTGTCGAACAAACTTTCTGGTCGAAATTGGAACGAAAGTTAGGCAACTGCGAAGCTGTTAAGGGACGCAAAAATGTTGAGGTCATGAATTTCGGGGTGCAGGGCTACGGTACTGCTCAAGAATTGATAATGCTGCGAAAAAAAGTGTGGGATTACAGTCCTGATATTGTAATTCTTGCTTTTTTTATTGGTAATGATATAATTAACAATTCGCCGCAATTGGAATACGATCGCTACCGACCATTTTTTGCTTATGATGCTAGCGGCAAGTTAGTACCGGATATGTCTTTTCGCAATCTGGCGCCGATCGATCGCAACGAAAGAGCAGTTTCCTTCGTAGACCGAATGCCCAGTTTGATCGTCAACAATTCGCGCATTCTGCAGGTCATTAAAAAAGTAGACTTAGAGCGGAAAAAGCGGGAGTTATCGGGACACTTTACCACTTTAAGTACCCTGAACCTCAAGGAACCTCATGATGCAGCTTGGCAAGAAGCTTGGAGGGTGACAGAGGGTTTGATTGTGACGATGCGGAATGAAGTTGTGCAGAAAAATGCTGATTTCTTGGTTGTGACAATCGGCGATCCGATGCAAGTTAGACCGGAGGCCCAGCGGCGAAAAAATTTTATGACAAAGAACAACATTCAGGATTTGTTTTATCCCGATAGGCGGCTGGAAAAATTGGGCGCGCGCGAGGGTTTTCGGGTGCTTAATTTATCCGAACAGTTCCAAGGTTACACGGAAAAATATCAAGTCTGCGCCCACGGTTTTGAGAATTCTGTACCCTGTGGGGGTCACTGGAATGAACTCGGACACCGACTGACAAGTATCCTGATTGAGCGAAATTTGTGCGAGAATTTGAAGCAGTCTCAAGTCCCCAAAAAACAACCCTAAGCCGTCAAATTTCATGAAAGATTCAACTGCACTCGAAAAAAGCAAAAATATATTAATTATAATCGCGGTTAATTTGGCGATCGCCTTTATTTGTCTGGAAGCTTTGTCGCTAGCTTTTTATTTTATCAATCAAAAGCAGTTTTTTTATACCAGAACCAAAGGTAAAGAAAAAGTAGTAGAAGACATTGAAAGGATCGGAATTAGACTAGATGAATCTATCGTAGAAAGACTGCACCCGTTTTTTGGCTACGTGCTCAAACAAGGTGCTTTTCCCAATGAAAAATTAAAATTAAAAGTCAACAAAGAAGGCTTTTATTCGCGCTACGAATATCCGTTTATTAAAACCAATAAAAAACAATTTATTATCGGCATTTTTGGCGGTTCTGTTGCTAATAACTTTGCAGTAGATGAATATATAAATCAAAAATTTTCTAAGAAATTGCAGAGTTATCCAGAATTAGCCGATCGCGAAATTGTCGTTTTAAATTTTGGCAACGGCGGCTACAAACAGCCCCAACAATTACTAATTTTAAATTACTTTCTAGCTTTGGGTCAAGAGTTGGATCTAGTCATCAATATTGACGGTTTTAACGAAGTAGCCCTCTCAAATTTAAACAACAAAGCCCAGCTAGACATAGGAATGCCCAGCGTTCAGCATATACAGCCACTGACGAGTTTAGCCAACAACAACTTATCGCCGGAAGCGATGAGTTCGATCGTCCAAATTAACGAAAACAAAAAACAGTTGAAAGCAGGTATTGACAAATTGCAAACTTGTCAGCTTGCTTTGTGTCACGCTGTTACCTCGCTACAAGTGAAACAATTAGTCAACAATTACCAGCAAGCAGTTGTCAAGTACGACGCACAAGTCAAACAATCCAACTCAGACACGGCAAAGAGCGGTATAGTATACATTCCCAAAGCTGACTCTGTTTTGCAGGATGCCCCGGCTTTTGATAAAATAGCATCGATGTGGTACGAATCGTCGATCGGGATGAATCAAATTTTATCAAGTAGAAAGATTAAATATTTTCACTTTATCCAGCCCAACCAGTATTATCCCACTAAGCGAGCGTTTACCGCCAAGGAAAAGGAAATCGCGATTAACAAAGAGAGTCCTTACATTGAAGGGGTGAAAAAAGGTTATCCGGTATTGTTGTCCAAAGTCGATGATTTGCAAAAAGCTGGGGTTAATGTTTTTAGCGCAGTGAATATTTTAGACAATACAAAAGAGACGGTTTACAAAGATGCCTGCTGCCACTATAATTCAGTGGGAGAAGAAGTATTGGCAAATTATGTTTCCAGTTCTATTGTTAAAGTAGTGAGGGAGTCGAAATAGAGGTTTATGAAAGATTTAAAATTCCTCAAAAAAGGACAAGAAATTCTAAAAATTGCTTTGATTAACTTAGGGCTTTTACTGGTTTTCCTGGAACTCGGTTCCTTGGGATGGTATTTTGTCAAGCACAAGCAATTATTCTATACTAGACAAAAGGCGCAAGATAAGTCGGCTTTAGGAATTAATTTAGAAGGAGTGCGGCTGAATCAGTCTATTGTCGAAAGGTTTCATCCTTTCTTTGGGTTTATTCAAAAACCAGGGCCAGATTTTCGCCCTGGTTTTAAGATTAATAACTATGGATTTATCTCTCCTTATGATTACCCGTTTAAAAAGACTAAAAAAAATCAATTTGTGATCGGAATTTTTGGCGGTTCGGTGGCTTCGGACTTTTCAATTTTTCAAATTCAAAATAAAATTTTACCTCAATACCTAAAACAGGTTCCCGGTTTACAGGATAAAGAATTTATAATTTTGTCTTTTGCTACCGGCGGCTACAAACAGCCGCAACAGTTATTAATTTTAAATTATTTTTTAGCTTTAGGTCAAGAACTGGATCTAGTCGTCAATATAGATGGCTTTAATGAAGTAGCACTTTCTAATATAAACAATAAAAATCAAATTGATCTGGCGATGCCAAGCAATCAGCACATTCTGCCACTGATTAGCTTGGCAAATAATAGCCTTTCTACCAAGGCTATGCAAGCAACTCTCAGAATTAAAGAAAATAAAACTAGGATTAATGAGGGTTTGGAGAGTTTGCAACACTGTTCTTTAGCTGCGTGTGATGCTTTGACTTCTGTTTACGTTCAAAATTTAGTCAATAGTTATCGGAGAGATGTGATTGCATTTGAAAAAGAACGTGGCAAACAACAACAAGATGACGAGGGCAGCGTGATTTATATTAATAAAAATAAGTCGGTTTTAGAGGATTCAGCAGCTTTTGAACAAATGGCGTGGAATTGGGCGAAAAGTTCAATTTTTATGCACAAAGTTTTGTCTGCTAGTAATGTGCCTTATTTTCATGTTCTTCAGCCTAATCAATATTATCAGACGAAAAGGGTGTTTGGTGAAGCCGAAAAGCAGATTGCTTTTAACAATGATACTCCTTATGCTAAGGCTGTGGAAATTGGCTATCCGGCTCTTTTGAGTAAGTTGCCTAATTTAGAAAAAAATAAGATTAATATTTTCAATGGGGTTAAGGTGTTCGATAAGACTAAAGATGCTGTTTATGTGGATAGCTGCTGTCATTACAATCAAGCGGGAGAGGTGGTTTTTAGCAATTATGTGGGGCGTTCTATTCTGGAATCTTTGCAGAAGGATGAGGCTAGGAGTAAGAAGAAATAATGAGATATAGAAGACCGGACGGTTGAAACCGCGTCTATACAGACAAAACCCGAGCTGAGAGGGGTTGAAGAAGACCGGGCGGTTGAAACCGCGTCTATACAGACAAAACCCGCCTCCGCGGGTTGAAGACAGAGCCTTGAAAATTACGTTTTTTTCTTCAGTCCGCGCACCATCCGGACTTCCTTTGTGTAGACGCGGTTTCAACCGCCGTCTGATCTTTTGGGCGGTTTTTAGGTTTTCGATTGGCTTGCAGCTCGATCGCCCGTGGAGTCGATCGGCATTACCAAGATTTTATCAACTCGGTTCCCGTCCATATCGACTACTTCCACGCGCAAACCGTTCCACTCAAAATGCTCGGCTGCTGTGGGAATTTTGCCCAAGTTTGTAATCACAAAACCGCCCATTGTGTGGTAACTTCCTTTGTGTTCTGCTGACAATTCTTCGATTCCAAACAGCTCAAAAAAATCTTCGACTGCTAGCATTCCGTCTAACAGCCAAGAACCGTCTTCGCGCTGCACGGCTTCCGGCTCGTCAGCATCTTCTATTGAGGGAAAGTCGCCAACGAGTTCGACTAAAATATCGTTGACTGTCACCAATCCTTGAATGACTCCGTATTCGTCAACCACTAAGGCAATTTGATTGCTAGATTGCTTAAAAAGCTCTAATACTTTCAAACCGCGCGTGCTTTCCGGCACAAATAAAGGCCTCCGCAAAGAAGCACTTAAATCGAGGGGTTGACCGGTCAAATTGCGAGACAACATATCCGTAACGTGTACTAAACCGACAACGTTATCGAGTCCGCCCTGACAAACAGGAAACCGAGAATGACCGCTGCCGAGCATTTTTTGGCGGTTTTCTTCTACTGAGTCGTCGAGGTCGAGCCAGGTAAGATCGGGTCGCGGGGTCATTAAGGCGCTGACTCGCCGATCGCCCAAACGAAAGACTCTTTCTACCATGTCTTGTTCGGCTTCTTCAAAGGTTCCGGCTTCGGTTCCTTGCTCTATTAAAACTTTAATTTCTTCCTCTGTAACTTGCGGTTCTGTTGAAGGCACAATCCCCATGATCCGCATCACTAAGTCAGTGGAATGACTTAAAACATACACTGCTGGAGCGCCAATGTTTGAGAGCATTCGCATGGGAATAGCGACACGAGAGGCGATCGGCTCGGGGTTGTTGAGGGCCAGCCGCTTCGGCACGAGTTCGCCGATAATTATGGTGAGGTAAGTTATGATTAGAATTGCGATGACTGAGGCGATCGGCTTAGAGTAGGGTTCCAAGGCCGGAATCAAGCGCAACAGAGGCTCTACCCTTTTAGCAATCGTCGTTTCTCCGAAAGCGCCGGACAGGATAGCCAGTAGCGTAATCCCGATTTGAACTGTCGGCAAGAACTGATTCGGGGCATTAGCCAGATCCAAAGCTACACGGGCATTGATCGAACCCTGGTTTGCCATCTGTTGCAGTCTCACCTTCCGTACTGAGATGATGGCCATCTCTGACATCACAAACACGCCATTGAGGAAAACCAGCAGGAGAACAATCAGAATATCGGTACTTGGGGACATTTCTCAAATTATCGATGGTAAAGACGAAGCGCGTTTCCCGGTTAGTCGATTTGAGATTTGAGATTCTAGATTTTAGACTCAATTGAATCTATAATCTGGGGGATCTGTCAATCTCGACCGACAATCTCGATTTGGCGATCGACCTGTCCCTAGATTAACGGAACTGGCTTGCTGCGATCGCAAGTTCGACATATTAAAGCAGAAATCTATCTCCAGTTAAGTTCCAAGGCGTCAACAGCAGAGCGACACAATCATGGATGTTTGTCGTACAATCTCCTTAACAGGCAAAGGGAAAGAGCCTTCGCCGATCAGGGATTAAAATTAAAAGCGCATGACTTTCTCTTCAATAATTCGTACCCTCGGGCGATCGCCCCTAGCAACAGAACTCCTCAACAAGCTCAAACGGCATCACTGCTTGCAACTCGCAGGCATAGCCCGCTTACCTAAAGGTTTGGTAGCTTCCGCCCTCGCCCAGGAAGAAGGGCGAAACCTATTAGTCGTGACAGCAACTCTGGAAGAAGCAGGCCGCTGGGTGGCCTCTCTAGAGGCAATGGGCTGGCAAACAGTACATTTTTACCCGACTTCCGAGGCTTCGCCCTACGAGCTATCTTACTCCGACGAGAACGAAATGACCTGGGGACAAATGCAGGTGCTGGCGGATTTGGTGGACAAGCAAGAAAAAACCGCCAATCAGTCCAAGCCGATCGCCATTGTCGCCACAGAAAGATCCCTGCAGCCTCATTTGCCACCTCGAAGTGATTTTGAACCCTACTGTCTGACGCTGAAGCGAGGCGAAGTTCAAGACTCCAAGATACTTGACCGCCAACTGGCCTCGATGGGATACGATCGGGTGACTCTGGTGGAAATGGAGGGCCAGTGGAGTCGCCGGGGTGATATTGTCGATGTGTTTCCGGTAGCGGCGGAGTTGCCGGTGCGGCTGGAATGGTTCGGAGATAATTTGGAGCAAATTCGGGAGTTCGATCCCTCGAACCAGCGATCGCTCGATAAGGTCGATCGATTAGTTTTAACTCCTACTAATTTTAACACAATTATTAAAGCAGTTTTATCTGAAAAAAAGCTTGACGCAATCAACCACCTAGGCTCTTTCGACCCCGAAAATGAAGCGGAAAATGAAGCGGAAAAATTTGTCCGCAGGCTGTTGGGTTTAGCGTTCGAGCAACCTGCATCTTTGTTGGATTATTTGCCAGAAAATACTTTAGTTGTTATTGACGAACCCCAAGGGTGCGAAGCTCACAGCGACCGCTGGTTTGAGAATGCACAGGAACAGTGGAATAATTGCAATCGGGAATCGGCAGTTGCTGGTGAGGCAACAGAAAAATTGCCAATTGCTAATTTGAAAGTTCCGAAAATTCACCGCACTTTTGCTGAATCTATGGCAGATGTCGCAGCTTTCGACAGGCTAGAACTTTCAGAATTGGCAGAAGATTCTACTTCTAAAAAATTTCAAAGCTCTGCAGAGGGCGACCAGCTACCGTCTGCGATTAATTTGGCTTCTCGACCTGTGCCGGTGATGCCTCACCAATTTGCTAAGTTGTCTCAAATGCTCAGGGAAGAGCGCGATCGGGGTTTTACCATTTTTCTGGTTTCTGCTCAACCGAGTCGATCGGTTTCTCTGCTGTCGGAACACGACTGTCCGGCTCAGTTTGTGGTGAATCCGCGCGATTATTTGGCGATCGACAAGTTGCAATTGCAGCACGTTCCGGTTGCTTTGAAGTACAGCGGCTTAGCAGAATTGGAAGGGTTTATTCTGCCGACTTTTCGGATTGTTTTAATTACCGATCGGGAATTTTACGGTCAGCATTCTCTCGCTACTTTTAGCTACGTCCGCAAGCGCCGTCGCGCTGCTTCTAAGCAAGTAGATCCGAATAAATTAAGCCCTGGTGATTACGTGGTTCACCGCCAGCATGGAGTGGGCAAATTTCTCAAGTTGGAACGCTTGACGATCGATCGCGAAACTCGCGAATATTTAGTGCTGCAATACGCTGACGGTACTCTCAGGGTGGCGGCAGATCAATTGGGCGCTTTGTCGAGGTTTCGGACTGTCGGCGATAAAGTGCCGGATCTCAACAAGCTGACTGGTCAAACTTGGGAAAAAACTAAAGCAAAAGTTCGCAAAGCTGTTAAGAAAGTAGCGGTAGATTTGCTGAATCTTTATGCTAAAAGAGCTAAGCAACAGGGTTACGCTTTTCCTCCTGATATGCCTTGGCAACAAGAATTAGAGGATTCTTTTCCCTATCAACCTACGCCGGATCAGTTGAAGGCAACTCAGGATGTGAAACGCGACATGGAGGGCGATCGACCAATGGATCGCTTAGTCTGTGGCGATGTTGGTTTTGGCAAGACAGAAGTTGCTCTGAGAGCGATTTTTAAGGCAATTACAGCGGGCAAGCAGGTGGCTTTGCTCGCGCCGACGACAATTTTGACCCAACAGCACTATCACACGCTCTCTGAGCGTTTTTCCCCTTATCCGATCGAAGTTGGTTTGCTCAATCGCTTTCGCACTGAAACCGAGCGCCGGGAGATTCACAAGCGTTTGGCGACTGGGGAATTAGATGTGATTGTTGGTACTCAATCTGTTTTGAGCAAAGCGATTAAATTTCGGGATTTGGGCTTGTTGGTGGTGGATGAAGAACAGCGGTTTGGAGTTAAGCAAAAGGAAGCGATTAAAGCTCTCAAAACAGAGGTAGATGTTCTGACTCTGACAGCAACGCCGATTCCCCGGACTTTGTATATGTCGCTGTCGGGGATTCGCGAGATGAGTTTGATTTCGACTCCGCCTCCCAGCAGGCGCCCGATTCAGACGCATTTGGCTCCCTATAACCCGGAAGTGGTGCGATCGGCCATTCGTCAAGAATTGGACAGGGGCGGTCAGGTTTTTTACGTGGTGCCGCGGATTGAGGGGATTGATGAGTTGGCCACTCAGTTGCAGGAGATGGTTCCGTCTGCCAGAATTGCGATCGCCCACGGTCAAATGGATGCTTCGGAATTAGAATCGGTGATGCTGACTTTCAGTGCGGCAGATTTCGATATTTTGGTGTGCACGACGATTATTGAGTCGGGTTTGGATATTCCGCGCGTCAATACTATTTTGATTGAAGACGCGCAGCGGTTTGGTTTGGGTCAGCTTTACCAGTTGCGGGGACGGGTGGGGCGCGCGGGGATTCAAGCTCACGCTTGGCTGTTTTATCCGAAGCAGAACAAGCTTTCTGATGCTGCAAGGCAGAGGTTGCGCGCTATTCAAGAGTTCGCGCAGTTGGGTTCGGGCTATCAGTTGGCCGTCCGAGATATGGAAATTCGCGGTTCGGGTGATGTTTTGGGTACGGAACAGTCTGGTCAAATGGAGGCGATCGGTTTTGATTTGTATGCTGAAATGTTAGAGGAGGCTATTCGGGAAATTAAGGGTCAGGAAATTCCGAAAGTGGAGGACGCGCAAATTGACCTAACTTTGACGGCGTTTATTCCTGCCGATTACATCGCGGATTTGGATCAAAAGATGAGCGCTTACCGCTCTGTGGCTTCTGCTAATACCTCGGAAGATTTGCAGCAAATTAGGGCCGATTGGTGCGATCGTTACGGCCCCATTCCTCTTCCAGCCCAGCAACTTATCCGTGTTGTGGAACTCAAACAAATCGCTAAAAAAATCGGTTTTTCTCGAATTAAACCGGAGAATAAGCAGCACATAGTTTTGGAAACAGCTATGGAAGAGCCTGCTTGGAATGTGCTCAAGGCTAATTTGCCGGAACATTTGCGCTCTCGTTTTGTCTACAGCAAGGGGAAGGTTACTATTCGAGGTATGGCGGTTTTGACGGCCCAAAAGCAATTAGATAATTTGATTGATTGGCTGGGTAAAATGCAGGGCGCTTTGCCGGAAGCAAATGTTTGATTTTAATACATAATCCCCAAATCTCGCGCACCGCCGAAACCACAGAATAATACCGATGGAAACGGAAAAAATATTACTGCTGTTTTCATGATTGTTTTAGCGACAGAAAGGATTAAAATCGTGAAAAAGTTAGTGATTATTTTTTTTGCGTTCGCGATAGTGCAAGGAGTGCCAATGGCGGTTAAAGCTCAACAAATAATCGATCCGATCGATCGGGTTGTGAGTGCAGGATTGATGAATAAAGATGCCAGTGGCAATTTTAATGCTGAGGGACTTGTCAGTCGCGCCGATTTGGCGGTCATTTTAGTGAAAACTTTTGGTTTGGAACGACGGAAAACTGCTCAAAAACCCGATCGGGAATTGCCGGACGTACCGAAGAGTTACTGGGCTTACAGTGCGATTCAAACTGCTTTGAAAACGGGAACGATGAGTGGATATCGCGACGGAATGTTTTTCCCAAATCAAAGGGTGACTCGCGCTGAAGCTTTGGCGATTTTTGCTCAAGCTTACGGGGTTTTTCAGTTTCCAGATCCCAGCATTTCCGAGATTTTAGCTAAGTATCCCGATGCAGGCGAAATTCCTAATTGGGCTAGAAAGTCTATCGCTACTGCACTTTATGAAGGGTTTGTTAATATTGATCTCGTAACTAATAAGATTAATCCTTTGAAGCCCATGACTCGTGGGGATATCGCTTACGCTTTGAGCAAGTATTTGGAGCGGCAGGTAAGGCCCACTTCTTTGCCTGTCCCGGATGAGGAGCCTCCTAATCGCGGCATGGGAAGGTAATATGGCAGTTGACAGTTGACAGTTGACAGTTGACAATTGACCGCTCGACGGGAATCAAATTGTTGATGCGTGACCGGCTAGCGGGTTCTATTCATTGAGAATATCAGAAGGCCGGGCGGTTGAAACCGCGTCTATACAGACAAAACCCGCTTGTATAGCTGGTTGAAGAGCGGGCGTTGAAAATTGCGTTCTTTTCTTCAGTCCGCGGAGGCGGACTTCCTTTGTGTAGACGCGGTTTCAACCGCCGTCTGCATCTATGCAAAATCCCGGAGCTTTGGTGACTGTCAAACCAGCCATCAAACCCCCAGGATTTAATGTTTTCCTCTTAAACGAGGCTCAAATTATTGCCAATGAGTGTTGGCTCAATCAGCAGTAGCCAATTCGGTACTGGCGCCACCGCGCTTCCGTGTCAGGGTATTGAAAAGCATCTGACCGACAGCTTTAATCAAATTGCCTTCTAACTCCATGAACATCTTCATGTTCATACCAAAAGCTGCATTAGCTTCGTCAACAATTCGCTCTGCTGTTGCTTCGTCAATCGGCAGTTCATTCATTGCCTGACGGTAGTTAGCCTTGAATTCTTTTTCATCAGGAATATCCTGGAATTCATAGAAAGCAGTGCCTTCTCCCTCGGAAAGATTCATCCCCCGCTGGGCAATTCCCTTCAGGATTTGTCCGCCGGATAAATCGCCGAGGTAGCGAGTGTAAGAGTGAGCTACTAACAGTTCCGGTGCTGAGGCAGAGATTTCGTGAATGCGCTGCACATAAGCTTTAGCTGCTGCTGATGGAGCTACTTGTTCGCGCCAATTCGCACCGTAGTAGTAAAATAAATCTTGCTCTAAGCTTTGTTTGCGATTCAACTCAGAAAAGTAAATTTTTGAAACAACCGGATGCTGCTTTTGGCGTTCCATTTCCTCTTCGATTGCCGAGTAGACAAAGTAGAGGTTTCCTACTAACTTCCGATAAGAAGTTTTTTCTACAACGCCTTTTAAAAAACACTTGACAAAACCGACGTTTTCTGCCATTGTGTGGGACTTTTTGGTTCCCTCACGCAATTTGGTCGCTAAATTGATGCTCATAAAAAAATTCGGTAAGTGGGAAACTCAGCGTCTTTAGACCTGAGAGGGAAACGGCTCGGCGGTTTCAACCGCCGTGAATCTTTGCATTACACGAGGATTGCTAGATTCGGTGTAATGAATCTAATGTACTTTCGATGGGACACTTCGGCTACGCGAGCGTGCATCGAAATTACCCTCTCAAATTTTGCAACCCGCGATCACATAATGTTTGCTCTTTCGAGCCTCCCTTTCGGGGTAATGTTAGCTTCGACAAAGTTAACGGCCGGTACTATATCTAGGACACTGATTTAACCCAATAAGTCTGTTTAATCCTAAATTTCTAGAGCAAGGAACTAGCTTCGCATTCCCTGGTAGGTCTTTAACTCTTACCGTTAACGTAGTACCAAGGTACTGAGTCTGGTCAACTGTGGTTTAAGTCTTAGGCTAGAAGCCCAATCTCTTTAGACCTGGGTCGTTGACGCTATATTGTCCAACCTTCTATTTTTGTGGTAGTTGATGGATGCGCCAAAAATCTAAAAATTACCTAAGTGTTTACCTTAGATCGATTTGATGAGAGATTGTATTAATTTTTATAACAAAAGTTGCAGTTGACAGTTGGCGGTAGTCAGTTGGCGGTAGTCAGTTGGCAGTTGGCGGTAGTCATCAGTCATCAGTCATCAGCCACTAACTAATGACTAATGACTAATGACTCATCCTCGCGAGCAAAGAACTGCCAACTGTCAACTGTCAACTGTCAACTGTCAACT
>JARCMA010000408.1 GCA_030248405.1 Microcoleus sp. MP8IB2.171 | reverse complement strand
GCGATTTTTGTGTCTGAATTAAGATATTTCTAGAATTAGATTAAAATTCTACGATTCTGAAAAATTAAGGCTCACCGCAACTTATTGAGCGGATACGTATCTACGATATTTGGGTAATTAGTGGGCTGGGGCGGGTTTATTTAAATTGTTGGTTGGTGTTCGATATCGATAAAATCGATTTCTTCACAAACCAATTCAGCAATTTTTTTCGCCGCCCCTGATTCTCCTCGAACCGCACGCAAACGATCGCCCATTTGTGCTAATTTATCAGGATGGTTCAAATAGTCGATCGCCAAATGGGCCACAACATCCGCCTCCAGCCGCCCGATTAACTCCGGCACAATCTCCTCCCCAGCCCAGATATTCGGCCAAGCATAAAGCTTTCCCTTCCCCAACTGCAAGATTAGCCAATTAATCGCCGTCGCAAAAACAGAACCGACTAACGGCAAATTTGCCAGCAATCCCGGCAATCCATCCCAAGCCTTCATCGCATCCAACTGCTGCGTCGGAATCAACACAATCATCGGTACAGCTAACGAACCCAATTCCGCAGTATTCGCCCCCACAGTAGTCAAACACAAACTGCATTCTGATAGCAAATCGTAGGCGGGTGTCTCAGTCCAAAGTTCAATTTTTAGGTTATTTGCTGTCTGTAAAAACGGCGGTTCTGCTAAATGCAGTTCCGCGCTGGCGCTGTCAAATAAATGTAAGCAGGGATTTTGTTTTGGGTCGGCAAAACGTGCTATAGTTTGCACGTCTAAGGTGGGAGCAACCGGAATTACAAAGCGTGTTTGAGGTCGGATGCGGTGGATGGATTGGGCGATCGCCAAACATAACGGTACACCTAAAGCTAATTTAGCCGCTTTAGAACCCGGTAACAATCCAATTAATTCTATTTCCCGTGGGGGCGGTGCGCCGTCTTTTGCGTCCGATTTGCGATCGCCTACTTCAGCAATCAAATCTCCCACAACTGTAAATTTATTAGCATATTTTTGCGGAACTTTAGCAAAAACTTCCGGTTTCATCGCCCCAAACTTATCAATCCAGCGATACCACCGCGCGTCCCATTCCGCATAAGTAACAGTGCGATATTTTAGCCTTTTGCCAATAACAACCGTAAAAAATTGGTCGCCGCCTAAAAATAAAACAACTCCGGTTTCGTGCCAGTCCCAATTTTCGGCTGTTTTGCCCGATAATAAGAATGAAAAAAAATGCTCCGGTGCTTGCACTCTGTCCACTTCTGGGTAGGAAGATGCGATTTCTGCTTCTTTCCCCGTGGCGTGCGGACAGGGGGACAGCACCACCGAAATTCGCGCTTCTGTGCCCCTGTTTGCCAATTGCTGGCGCAATGCTTGCACGGCGGGACGCACCCAAGTTGCTAATTCTCCGGGGCCGTTGGAGAGGATTAAAATATCGACTGTCATAGGATTTAATATTTGAAAGGATACAAGGGAGAATTTATGACAGATTTAATTGAGGCCGTCAAGATGGGTGATGTTGTGGCTGTGGAAAGTGCGATCGAACAACGTGCAGATATCAACGCCAAAGATGAGGAAGGTGCGACGGCTTTGACGGCTGCGGCTGAGGCTGGCAATGCTGATATTGTCAAAAAATTGCTTGCAGCAGGCGCGGAGGCTAACAGTCAGGATAATGACGGTTGGACACCGTTAATGAGTGCCGCTGCTGCCGGACATACCGAGATTGTACAGCTTTTGCTGGAGGCGGGGGCGGATGTGAATGCTAAAACTACTTTTGGTTTGACGGCTTTGATGAGTGCGGCGGGTAGCGGGCGCACTGAAGTTGTGGAATTTTTGATCGAAAAGGGTTCCGATCTCAAAGCAAAGGATAATAATACTTGGACTGCTTTAATTTGGGCATCTTCGGAAAATCACCAGGATGTGGTTGAGGTTTTGAAGCTGGCGCGCGATCGCCATTAAAGACTTAGCAAATTGAGAAACCCGGTTGCTTGGAGCGATCGGGTTTCTCGCAATACGGTTCACTTAACATATTTATGCCCCGGAGATCCCCCTTGCATCCCCCTGGTTGTAGGGGGACTTTGAGGGCATTCTTGTCCCCCCCTTTTTAAGGGGGGTTAGGGGGGATCTGTCTTAAGTGAACCGTATTGGGGTTTCTCGTTAGTATTAATTGCTTTCTAGCCTAGCAAGAAAGGACTAGGCCCAAAGTCGGTGCTAGGAAATGTCTGTTGTTTCAAATTTAATCCAGCACCTCCCTCAAGAATTGCAATTCTATCTCCTGCTTTTGAGATAACTAAATCTGCACCCACTGGAGATATTTGATAGTCACTGAGTGTGCCTGATAGCTGAAGTACATCTCCCTGACTGGCATTAAAGTCGCGAATGCGAGCCTCCCCCGGGCCTAAATACAATTCTTGAGTGGTGTTGCGGAAGCTGCTACCAGGAGAACCCGAATTATTGTCATAAGCCAAAATAACAGTATCAGCACCTTCGCTACCAATCAAGGTATCAAATTCGTTGCTACCGTCGCTCAAATAACGGCCATCAAAAGCAACTCCAATAATTGTCGTTTTTCCCTTACCAAAAGCAGTAACAATATCATTCCCCGAACTCCCGACAAAAGTTGCCGATCGATTGGTTTCAAATTGCCCAACTTTTGTATACTGGTCGATACCTGAATCAAAATTTCCTGCTTGAACCGCCGCAGCAACATCGGGATTGTTTGCTAAATATCCAGCTTCCAAAAAGTTATTCACTACAATAACAGAAATTCGATCAAAAGAAATTAGGCGATCGAGCCCCTGATTTACCAGAAACGGCATATTCGCACCGCCCTCGACTATACCTACCGGTGCAAAAGCCCTAATCGGCACCACGCTAATCCTAAAATCTCCATTAGGAGTATTGTTAAACAGATAGTTGCCTCTCGTTCCCGCTAGGTCGATCTTATCGGCTTGCGGGTTAAAGTTTTTAATCGTAGCGTAGTTGCTGTTGCTAACCCCGCCGTAAAAAAGCCCCCCATTCACAGCGTCAAAATCCCCAACACCGAGCAAGAAAGTATCAGTACCTTGACCGCCAATTAGGGTGTCATTTACAGGGGGAGAAGGAAAACCGGAAGGTTTTTCATAAACTCGATCGCCCGCTGCATTCAAAGATACTTGAATGCCAATGATTTCAACTTGTCCTACACCAAATCCAGTCACAATGTCAGTGCCTTTAGTACCGACAAATGTAGCCGATCGCGTTGGCTCAAATTGTCCAAATTTTCGGTAGTGTTCTCCGCCAGTTTTGAAAACTCCCTCCTTAACTGCTGCTGCTATATCGGGTTTTTTTAGTAAGTATTCTGGTTCA
Source organism: Microcoleus sp. MP8IB2.171 (assembly GCA_030248405.1). Lineage (GTDB taxonomy): Bacteria > Cyanobacteriota > Cyanobacteriia > Cyanobacteriales > Microcoleaceae > Microcoleus. The sequence goes on along the minus strand of JARCMA010000408.1, from coordinate 11,014 downwards.
AAAAATGTGTTGGCGTAAAGGTCTTGTTTTGCTCCGAATTGGACAAAATGATCTAATCCTGATTTGAAAGTGCCGTTCTGTAAAAACGGTACAAGTACGGGGTATCGTTTTAAATAAATCGCTTCGTCGTAGTCAGGGGATACTTGGGTGCGACCTTCTTCGTAACCAAACTGGATAAAGTGGTCTAAACCCGAAGCAAAAGGCGCGTTTGGATTGTTGGCGGTGCGGACAAGGGGAGCAATATCTGGATTTTGAGCTAGATAGGTTTCTTCGTCAAAGTAGCGAGATACTTGAGTTAAGCCGCCGGCTTGACCGAACTTTTCAAAGTGTTCTTTCCCAGATTTGATGATTCCTGAATCAATGGCTGGTTTCAGCCACGGATATTGTGAAAGGTAGTATTGTTCGTCAAAGATGTCATAGTTTGCCATTGTTTGCCCAACTCATAAAATTTAAGCGATTTTATTATAAAATATTCCTCCTGTGTGCCGTCAAGTAAATTTTTGTTACATCAATTTTCAACCAACCCATTACAATATCATACTTATGCGTGCCGTCAATTGATTTTTGTTACATCGCTTTCAATGGTTTTGATTGCAGCAGAAAAAAGAGCGATCGCCCTTTTTGAATAAGACGATCGCCCACCAAAACTCAAAAGTCATCAATCATCAGTATTCGCGAATGACCAATGACCAATGATTAATGACTAACCAATCAAGAAAGTACCGTTACCGTTAGATCTTTGGAAAATCAAACTCAAGTTGTTTGCACGTCCTTCAATCTCGCCGATCACATCTCCAAAACGCTGGATTGATAAATCGTTGCCAACAGGAGTCAGGCTGTAGCCGTCGCTTAAAGAATTTCCTTGCAGTTGGATAAAATCGTTTGCGTCGAAGTTCCGAATCGTAGCTTGACCGTTACCCAAATACAGCGGTGTTGGGGAGGGATTCTGGGCTGCTGCTGGAACTCCGAGGACGAATGTATCAATTACCGGGCCGCCAGTCAGCACATCGAATTCATTGGTGCCAAAGCTTTCATACTGTCGGTTGCCGTTGCGATCGATACCTACTTCTACTCCGACAAATTCCGCAGTCCCCGCACCCGCACCAGTGATGAAGTCGTTGCTGCGGGTGCCGACAAAAGTTGCGGATCTAGTAGCCTCGTTTTTCCCGAAATTGAAGAAGTGTTCCCGACCGGTTTTCAATGCGCCTGAGTTGACAAACGGTAGGATATCCGGGTTTTTCTTTAAGTATTCTGGTTCAAAAAACGAAGTTCCAAAACGACCTTCTTTTGCCCCAAATTGAATGAAATGCTGGTACCCAGATTTGAAAGTTCCGTTCTGAATAAACGGTAGCAACTCTGAGTTATTTGCTAAATAAAAACCTTCGTTGTACTCAGGCGATACTTGAGTGCGCCGGAATAAGCGGTTTCCTTCATCGTAACCGAACTGGATAAATTCATCGAGGCCGGTGGCAAAGGGTGCGTTTAGGTTGACTGTGCGAACCAAGGATACGATGTCTGGTTTGGTGGCAAGGTAAGTAGCTTCGTCAAAATACCGCGATATTTTAGTTAAGCCGCCTTCTCGCCCGAATTTTTCAAAGTGTTCTTTTCCAGATTTAATAATTCCTGCATCAATGGCAGGCTTGACCCAAGGATATTGGGCGAGGTAGTATTGTTCGTCGAAAATGTCATAGTTTGTCATTGTTTTTTGCCAAAAATTAGTTGTTTAAACATGGAATCTAATCGCTGCTACTATAACCTTTCTCAAGGGCGGTGATGTATGTCCAGTAATGGGTAATTGATCACTTGTAATTGCTCGCGTTTGACCAAACTCACTGGAGAAGCGCTACATACAATTTTACACTGTTTAGGATCGAAAACTTAATAACTTAAGCACCTCCTACAGTCCTCTATCCTGTAAGTTGCGAGATAAAAGGAGGCAGAGCCTCCGGATCTGCATTACCAGGCAGAGCCTGGTAACGAGCAATCGCTTAAGTTATTAAATTTTCATTCCTTATTGCTTGCCAAAGTATCACTTTAGACCTATTTATACGAGCGACTGACTAATCTTTATTACTTCGTATTACTGCGCGCCATTAATCGAATTTGGATAAATTCTTGCTTGCTTTTTTTGCTTGTACAGTCAAGTTCATTATTATTAGATTACCTCTAATAGTTTTGATGACAGCATAAAAAAGGCCGATCGCCCTTTTTGAATAAGACGATCGCCCACCAAAACTCAAAAGTCATCAATCATCAGTATTAGCGAATGACTAATGACTAATGACTAATGACTAATGACTAATGACTAATGACTAATGACCACCCTTCGGCTTCGCTCAGGGCAAGATGACCAATGACCAATGACTAACCAATTAAGAAAGTACCGTTACCGTTAGATTCTTGGAAGCTCAAATTCAAACTTGATCCTCCTTCAATCACGCCGAGCACGTCTCCAAAACGCTGGATTGACAAATTGCTACCAATGGGAGTCAGGCTGTAGCCGTTTAAAGAAGTTCCTTGCAGTTGGATAAAATCGCTTTCTATGTCGAAGTTGCGAATCGTAGCTTGACCGTTACCCAAATACAGCGGTGTCGGGGTGACATTCCCCGCTGTAGCAGGAACTCCGAGTACGAATATATTAGTTCCCGGAGCACCAATCAAGACATCGAATTCATTGGTGCCAAAGCTTTCATACTGCCGGTTGCCTTGGGGATCTATACCTACTTCCACTCCCACAAATTCGACATCGCCCACGCCAACACCAGTTAAAACATCGTTGGTACGGGTGCCGACAAAAGTCGCGTCGCGGGCAGGCTCAAATTGTCCAAAATTGAAGAAGTGTTCCCGGCCGGTTCTCAAGTTTCCAGAGTTGACAAACGGAACGATGTTGGGGTTTTCTTTTAAGTATTCCGGTTCAAAAAATGAAGTCCCAAACCGACCTTCTTTTGCCCCGAATTGAACGAAATGCTGATAGCCTGATTTGAAAGTTCCGTTCTGAATAAACGGTTGCAGTTCGGAATTGTTTGCTAAATAAAAGCTTTCGTTATATTCGGGCGATACTTGAGTGCGGCGGGTTCCTTCATCGTAACCGAACTGGATAAAGTGATCGAGGCCGGTTGCAAAGGGTGCGTTTGGATTTACTGTGCGGACGAAGGGTGCAAGGTCTGGGTTGCCAGCAAGGTAAGCATTTTCGTCAAAATAACGCGAGACTTTAGTTAAGCCGCCGGCTTGACCGAATTTTTCAAAGTGTTCTCTACCGGATTTGATGACTCCTGCGTCAATGGCTGGTTTGACCCAAGGATATGAGGCGAGGTAGAATTGTTCGTCGAAAATTGCGTAGTTAGCCATGTTTTCCCCCTAGGGTTTTGATGAGCCTGACAATCAAAAGCAATTAATTTCGCCGGCGTTCGATCGCCGATCGGGAACTTCTAAATTATAGACTTTTTAAAACATTTTTAAGTTCCCGGTAAAAATATCGGTTCTTCTAATATCGCACTCATCCGAAGGGACAATTTAATATTCGGAATCTATGCCTTTTTGTGGTTGATTAATTGCTCTATCGCCAGTTTAATTAGTTCTACAAACTTTGGAACCTTGGTCAGGATGGTTTTTCTCAAAGATTGGTTAAAAGTTTATTTTGTTATAATAATTTATTTAAAACACTTTATGTTTTATTTGTCAAGTAAATTTTTGTAAAGAAAATTTGGAGTGGTTGCTCAAGGAATTTGTCAAATAATGTAACGAAAAATCGCAATAAATTTGTCGAATTGTGTCATATGCAAGCTCAAATCGCCCAATGGCAAGCGTTTTCTGGTAAAAATGCTTAGGGGATAAAAAAATTCCCGATTGCCGAAAACAGCATCTTAAAGGAGCCTAACCGGATGTTCACTCACGTCAAGCCCACCATTCGCCACATCGTGCCGGAAAACTTGCAGGGGCGATCGCTCATGAAGGTGGTCTATGTCGTACTAGAACCGCAGTATCAAAGCGCCCTGTCCGCAGCGGTTCGAGCGATAAATAACAAAAATCCGAATCTGGCAATAGAAATTAGCGGCTACCTGATCGAAGAACTCCGCAGCCCCGAAAATTACGAGGCCTTCAAGCGGGATGTCGCCGATGCCAACGTATTTATTGCTTCTCTAATTTTTATCGAAGATTTGGCCGAAAAAGTGGTAGCGGCTGTAGAACCGCTGCGCGACAGCTTGGATGTCGCCGTCGTTTTCCCATCGATGCCTGGGGTGATGCGGCTCAATAAAATGGGCAGTTTCTCAATGGCGCAGTTGGGACAAAGCAAAAGCGCGATCGGCGAATTCATGAAAAAACGGAAGGAAAAATCCGGTAGTTCCTTCCAAGACGGAATGCTGAAACTGCTGCAAACTTTGCCGAAAGTGCTGAAATATTTGCCGATCGACAAAGCCCAAGATGCCCGCAACTTCATGCTGAGTTTCCAGTATTGGCTGGGCGGTTCCCAAGAAAACTTGGAAAACTTCCTGCTGATGCTGTCACATAAATATGTTTTCAAAGGCCAAGAACAGCTAAGTTTTAAAGAACCAGTTGTCTACCCAGATATGGGGATTTGGCATCCTTTGGCACCAGGAATGTTTGAGGATGTCAAAGGATATCTGAACTGGTATAATGCCCGGACAGATATTTCCGCAGACCTCAAAGACCCCCTCGCACTCTGCATCGGTTTAGTGTTGCAGCGCACTCACTTAGTTACCGGAGATGACGCGCACTACGTCGCAATCGTGCAGGAATTTGAGGCAATGGGCGCGCGGGTTTTGCCTATTTTTGCCGGCGGTTTGGACTTCTCGAAACCGGTGGAAACCTTTTTCTTGGAAGTTGGGCCCAAAGGTTTGGCACCGCTGCCGATCGTGGATGCGGTAGTTTCTCTGACTGGTTTTGCGTTGGTGGGCGGGCCGGCGAAACAAGATCACCCGAAGGCGATCGAGACTTTGAAAAAGCTCAACTGCCCTTATATGGTGGCTTTGCCGCTGGTTTTCCAAACGACGGAAGAGTGGGAAAATAGCGATTTGGGTTTGCACCCGATTCAAGTTGCTTTGCAGGTTGCGATTCCTGAGTTGGATGGTGCGATCGAACCGATTATTTTGTCGGGACGTGATGGCGCAACTGGCAAGGCGATCGCCCTGCAAGACCGAATCGAAGCAATTTCCCAGCGCGCCATGAAATGGGCAATGCTGCGGCGCAAACCAAAATTAGACAAGAAAGTTGCGATCACAGTTTTCAGTTTCCCGCCCGACAAAGGCAACGTCGGAACAGCCGCTTACCTCGACGTTTTCGGCTCGATTTACGAAGTATTGAAAGCCCTAAAAGGTAACGGTTACGACTTGCCAGAACTGCCGGAATCTGCCGAAAAGCTGATGCAAGAAGTCATCCACGACGCAACAGCCCAATACCAAAGTCCTGAGTTAAATATTGCTCACCGGATGTCCGTAGCTGAGTACGAAGAATTCACTCCTTACTCGGAACGCTTGCAAGAAAATTGGGGCCCGCCTCCCGGACATTTGAACAGCGACGGACAAAATTTGCTGATTTTCGGCAAACATTTCGGCAACGTGTTTATCGGAGTACAACCTACTTTTGGATATGAAGGCGATCCGATGCGGTTGTTATTCTCTCGTTCTGCTAGTCCGCACCACGGTTTTGCTGCTTACTACACTTATTTGGAGCGCATTTGGGGTGCAGATGCGGTGCTGCACTTTGGCACTCACGGTTCGCTAGAATTCATGCCTGGTAAGCAGATGGGAATGTCGAACGATTGTTATCCTGACAGTTTGATCGGCAAAATTCCTAATCTCTATTATTACGCCGCCAACAATCCCAGCGAGGCAACAATTGCCAAGCGCCGCAGTTATGCTGAAACAATTTCTTACTTGACTCCTCCGGCGGAAAATGCTGGTTTGTACAAAGGTTTGCAGGAACTCAGCGAGTTAATTGCTTCTTATCAAACTTTGAAGGGTACGGGCCGGGGTGTGCCGATTGTTGATGCGATCGTTGAAAAATGCCGTTTGGTCAATTTAGATAAAGATATTGACCTACCTCCCGAACAGGAAAGAGGCGTTGCTGCGGGGATGACTTCGGAGGAACGGGACAATTTAGTTGGCTTGGTTTACCGCAAGTTGATGGAGATTGAATCGCGGTTGTTACCTTGTGGTTTGCATATTATCGGGAAGCCACCAACTGCGGAAGAGGCGATCGCAACTTTAGTAAATATCGCCAATTTAGACCGCGAAGAAGACAACCTGCTAAGCTTACCGCGAATTATCGCTAACAGTCTGGGACGCGATATCCAAGAAGTTTACACCAACAGCGACAAAGGCATTTTAGTCGATGTCGAATTGCTGCAAAGCATCACCTTAGCTTGTCGGGATGCAGTGGGCGCTTTGGTGAAGGAACAAACCGATGCTGAAGGCCGAGTTTCCCTTGTTTCCAAGTTGAATTTCTTCAACATGGGCAAGAAAACACCTTGGATTGAATCCCTGCACGCCGCAGGTTACAAAAAAATCGATCCAGAACCGATTAAACCGCTGTTTGAGTATCTGGAATTCTGCTTGCAACAAGTTTGCGCTGACAACGAATTAGGCGCTTTGTTGCGCGCCTTAGAAGGCGAGTTTATTGTGCCTGGGCCCGGCGGCGATCCGATTCGCAACCCGGATGTTTTGCCTACTGGCAAGAATATGCACGCTTTAGACCCGCAGTCAATCCCCACAACAGGGGCAATCAAGTCTGCTAAGGTTGTTGTCGATCGCTTATTAGAAAGACAGCGCACCGATAACGACGGCAACTATCCCGAAACCATCGCCGTTGTGCTCTGGGGAACCGACAACATCAAGACTTACGGCGAATCCCTCGCGCAAGTAATGTGGATGGTTGGAGTCAAGCCAGTTCCTGATGCTTTGGGCCGAGTCAACAAACTCGAATTGCTTTCTTTAGAAGAGTTGGGCCGCCCTCGAATCGACGTAGTAATTAACTGTTCCGGCGTATTCCGCGACTTGTTCATCAACCAAATGAACTTGTTAGATAAAGCCGTGAAAATGGCAGCAGAAGCCGACGAACCGTTAGAAATGAACTTCGTCCGCAAACACGCCTTGAAGCAAGCGGAAGAAATGGGAATCAACCTGCGACAAGCAGCAACCCGCGTATTTTCCAATGCGTCCGGTTCCTATTCATCTAACGTCAACTTGGCGGTAGAAAACAGCACTTGGGAAAGCGAAGCCGAGTTGCAGGAAATGTACTTAACCCGCAAATCTTTCGCCTTTTCTTCCGACAATCCGGGAACGATGGAACAAGACAGGCAGATTTTTGAATCATCCTTAAAAACTGCTGAAGTCACCTTCCAGAACTTGGATTCTGCGGAGATTTCGCTAACGGACGTGTCGCACTATTTCGACTCCGATCCGACTAAATTAATCGGCAGTTTGCGCGCCGATGGGAAGAAACCAACATCCTTCGTTGCTGATACAACCACAGCCAACGCACAGGTACGGACGCTATCAGAAACCGTGCGTTTAGATTCGCGCACTAAGCTGCTGAATCCGAAGTGGTACGAGGGGATGTTATCGCACGGTTATGAAGGCGTGCGGGAGATTTCTAAGCGTCTGGTGAACACTACTGGATGGAGTGCGACTGCTGGCGCGGTGGATAATTGGGTGTATGAGGATGTCAACACTACTTTTATCGAAGATGCGGAAATGCAGAAGCGTTTGCTGAATCTGAATCCTCATTCGTTCCGCAAGATTGTCAGCACTTTGTTGGAGGTGAATGGCCGGGGTTATTGGGAGACTTCGGAGAGTAATCTCGATCGCTTGCGTGAGTTGTATCAGGAGGTGGAAGACCGGATTGAAGGGGTAGAATAGGATAGTTTGGGGCAGGCTTTTGGGCCTGCCCAAATCCGCTTATATCTAAGTTCAGTCAGAACGAAAATAAAATGAATCCAACTATGTACGCTCAACAACTTGAATTATTTGAATTATTTAATCCAAATCCTATTAAAACTTCCCGATCGCAATTGACGTTTGTAGACTTATTTGCTGGGATCGGTGGCTTCAGAATTCCTCTCGAAGAATTAGGCTGTAAATGTTTAGGCTATTCGGAAATTGATAAAAAAGCCATTCAAACTTATCGAGATAATTTTATTAAAGATGCCAACTCAGATGAAGTATATTTAGGAGATATTACCAATCTAAATCAATTGCCTTTTCCGATAGATGTATTAGTGGGTGGTGTTCCCTGTCAACCTTGGTCTATTGCAGGTAAAATGCAAGGTTTGGACGACCCAAGAGGCAAGTTATGGACAGATGTATTTAGGGTAGTAACAGCTAATCGTCCCAAAGCTTTTATATTTGAAAATGTCAAAGGCTTGACCGAACCAAGAAATATAGAGAGCTTGAAATATATAATTAATAATTTAACATCATCTGGTTATGTTGTCAAATACGAAGTGCTAAATTCCTATGATTTTGGATTACCGCAAGATAGAGATAGAATGTTTATAGTTGGGATTAGGAATGATCTAGAAAGATGCTGGGGATTCACATTTCCTAAACCAATCGAGGGCGCGATCAAGCTTTATGATGTGATACCAGGGATTCAGCGTAGCAATTTTCGGAAGCAAAAATTTTCACCAACGGTTTTATTTGATGGCAAAATACCTGGTTCTAGAGGCAGATTTCAAAAGCTAGATGAATTAAATGACTTTTTCTTATTTACTGATATTAGAGATGGACATACTACCATCCATTCTTGGGATTTAATAGAAACAACTAGCAGAGAAAAATTAATTTGTCAAACGATTATGAAAAATAGGAGAAAAAATATTTATGGAGAAAAAGATGGTAATCCTTTACAATTTAAAGTGTTAGCAACACTAATTCCTGAGTTGAAACAAACAGAAATTGACAACTTAGTTGACAAAGAAATTTTGCGGAGTGTAGATGATAAAGGGTATGATTTTGTGAATTCTAAAATATCTTCAGGGATTAACGGAATTTCTAAAATTTTCTTACCTCATGCGGATGCGATCGCAACTTTAACTGCAACTGGAACTAGAGACTTTGTGGCAACAATTTCGATTCAATGTCAAGAACCATTAGCATATAAAGAAACATTTATTCGGGAAATTTATCAAAAGAAGAACTTTCAACCTCTAACTGCACAGGATTACGCAAAATTGCAAGGATTTCCCGAATGGTTCAAAATTTATGAAAATGAAACTACAGCAAAACATCAATTGGGTAATGCTGTATCAATTCCTGTGGTTTACCATTTAGCCAAAGCATTACTAGAAAATATTTTGTAATTGTGACTTAAAATATGGCAGCTATTAGCACAAAACAACGAGAAATAATTAAAGGATATCTTGAAGGTTTTATTCAGGGTATTGTAGATGAATATAAAGGTCGGATTATTTACAAGTCAACTACTGGAATAGAGTACCTGTCGCGCAGTTCAATCAATGGAGAATTAAAACCTTTTCAAGCCGCGTTAATTCCAACAGAATTAATACGAATCAATCAATTTGAGCGAGGTTTAAGTACCAGATTAGGAAACTCTCTTGAAGAATGCGCTAAGTTAATTGCCCTTGAACATCATCAAGATGCACGTCGAGGATATGATATCAGAGCGGAAGTTAGTATTGCAGCTTTTGAAGAAGCCCAACGTCAGAAAGAATACTATGAATCTATGGATAAAAAAGGACAAACTAAACCATCTTTTGAGCAGATGATAACAGCAGTTCTGAATGCTAGACGATCCGATGATTTGGCAACAAAAACTGTACGCGCTGACCTTTGTATTTTTGCTAATGACGGAACAGAATACTTATTTGAAATTAAAGCTCCTAAGCCCAATAAAGGTCAATGCTTAGAAGTTATCCAGCGTCTGTTGAGGTTTCACTTACTGCGGGGTGCAAAGCGTCCGCAATTGCAAGCTTACTATGCGATGCCTTATAATCCCTATGGTGTAACAAAAGCTGTTTATAAGTGGTCTCAGGCAAGAAATTATCTGCCTTTTGATGAAGCTGTAGTTATTGGAGATGAATTTTGGAATATTGTAGGCGGAGCTACTGCTTACGAGGAATTATTGGAAATATATTTAGAAGTGGGACGTGATAAAAGTAAATATATGATGGATGCTTTAGCTTTCGGATTTTAAGGAGAGGGAATAATTTTTGATAAAGGCAGGGGTTGAACCATGATGACTTACAAAGGTTACAGTGCTAGCATTGAAGTAGATTTAGAAGCGGAAATTATTTTCGGGCGAGTGCTTGACATTAATGACGTAGTGACTTTTAAAGCACAAACTATTGAAGAAGCTCGCCAAGAATTCCAAAATTCGATCGACGATTATCTAGAGTTTTGCAAAGAATTAGGACAAGAACCGGATCAACCTTTTTCAGGTAAACTTCCCTTCCGCACTACTCCCGAAAATCATCGCAAAATCTTTATTGCTGCAAAGAAAGCTGGTAAAAGTATTAACAATTGGATGGATGAGGTTTTAAGTAGAGCAGCCGATCGATCGAGCAATTAATACTTAATTAGCTAAGGATAATGAATGCTGTGCTGCGCTCTTATGTTGAACATCACATCAAGAACAGTCAATAAAAGTGCGATCGCCTTTTGAGGAATGTTAGGAGGTAAAGAGGATGCTTCGCTATGAAATCATCATATACTGGAGCGATGAAGACCAAGCTTTTATTGCAGAAGTGCTTGAATTGCCAGGATGTGCTGCTGACGGTGAAACTTATCAAGCAGCACTGCAAAATGTAGAGGTGATTATGCAGGAGTGGATTGAGAGGGCTCAGCAATTAGGGCGAATTGTCCCTCAACCGAAAGGTAGATTGCTGTTTGCGTAGTTCAAATAGAATCACAGGCGATCGCCCTTTTCTTTCCAAAGTGCGATCGCCCTTATCTTCCCAAAGCGTGATCGCCCTTTTCTTCCCTAAGTGCGATCGCCCCTCTGTTTTCCCCCAATCACATTTTAAAAAAGACTATAG
>JARCMA010000005.1 GCA_030248405.1 Microcoleus sp. MP8IB2.171 | reverse complement strand
TGTTATAGGTAGACCTTTTTCCATCAAAGATGAGGATTTAGCCACTACCTATAGAGTGATTTTAGGTTTTGTCCAAACTCCAAATGCTTCAGCGCTGTAGTGAACAGGAGAAACTTATCACCATCCAAACCTCTGGTAGACATCCTCAAGCCTTTTGATGATACGTGGATGATTGAAAATACTATTGAGCATGGCATTACCCGAAAGATAGAACGATGTGCAGGTTGTTCGGAAAAACCTTCCCGAAAACAACTGTTGATATTTCCCAATAATGCGACTTCTACAGTTGATAAAATCTTGACTTATTTTTCCTGGTGACAAGTGATGAATATGGAAATCCACCACATATGCAGAATATCCACGCATTGCAGCCATAAAACATAAATCAAACCCATATAAATGAAATCCATCCAGGTCCCTAGATGCCCCCAAATTAGCATCTTTGCGTACTAGGATAAAGTTCTCATCCAATGATTGAACCTTCACGGGAAATTCCCCAGTGTTATTATCGCCATGGGGGTCTGTAAGCCTTAGCGAGAGACATCCGAGGGATTTTCCCCCTGCATTTCCTAACAGTGCCCACTTCGGATCAAGTTTATTCAATTCAGCAATACAATTTTCCAATTGGGCAAGGTTGTGATTGACCAATTCAATATCCTGATGGCAAATGATGATATACCGACCTTTTGCCATCCTCAGAAACTCGTTAATCCCAGAATAGGCATCGGCTGCATTTGTGATGCTATTATCGATATACAAATACTCAGTAATATCGGGAGCAAAACCAGCTTTGGCAAAGGACTCTAACATTTCCTGATATAGATCTTTATCAGTTAATAAGGTGCAAATTGAATACCTTGGCAAAACCGTTTCGTTTACCAAGGTTCTAAGATCCGTTGCCTTAATATGATGATGCATTTTTACAAGACACCTTGTAGTTGAAAACAGCAAAATTCAGATATGCACCGCAAGAGACTATTTGCAAAAGAGTAGATGCTCCCTCACCTTGTTGAGAGAGAAGATCCCAGACTAGCTCCCCTTAAGCAGGAGATTTCCGGGAAGTCTAGCTGATATTATATCATAAAAAATCGGTATTAGATTGGACTTTGGACAAATGAAATTGCCCAGCTACCCAAATAGCTGAGTCCAAAAGCAAGTCATCAAGCTCAAGTCAGCAATTTTTACTCGTTCCCAGGCTCTGCCCATTGGTGACAACTTAAGCTGAAGTTCCCCGCTTCGGGGAACTTCAGGCTTGCCTCCAGCTCGATGGTGTAAGGTAATCTGGTCTGTAAGGTGTGAAAGAGGAGCAACATGGGAAAACGACGTACAATCAATCCAGATCATATTCCCGATCGGAATTTACCAGCTCGCCTCAACTGAAGTGGTATTAATGGATGTGGCTGATGCGGTTGCTGATGAATTAGAACTCTCTACTGAGCAGATTTCTTTAGAAATGTTGTTTCGCGGATTCTATCACTTTAACCATGCCTATTCTTGTGGCAAGGCGTCCGATCATATCGCCTATTTTACTGCCAGGGAGAACCAGGATTTGAGGATTGTCAAATATGAGCATAAATCCAGGATCAGACAACAGTTAAATCTGTCTGCCTATCCCACTTGACATTGGTGACAAATTAGGAATTTGTCACCAATGGGCTCTGCCTGGGAACCAGTTAAAGAACAAATAACAATAACCAATAACCAATTAACCAGTTAAGAAGGATTAATTGGAAAATCGCCATCACTATCAACCTCTGCGGAACTTTTAACTAAATCCAAGAACGCAAACACGGCCGGAATCAACAACCCATCCCTCAAAACAGCCACCCCAATTACCCTTTCAAAATCCGCAGGCAAACTGCAAACTTTCAACGAAGTAGGTATCGGTTCCGCCGCCAAACGGGGAAGAATTGCTGTACCCAAACCTTGCATCACCATACTGACAATAGTTGAATCTTCGCTGAGTTCGTAAGCGATATTTAAGGGAAACCCCGAAGTTGTCAAATATTTTCGCAGCGGTACAGAACAAGCATTTTCGGCCGGCTGCAAAATCAACGGATAAGCCGCTAATTCTTTCCAGGTAATCTTAGCACTTGACAATTTGGCAGTTGGCGGCAACAACACAACATATTTATCCCGCAAAATTTCTCTAGTTTCAAATTCATCGGAGATGGGAAGAGAGACAAAGCCGATGTCTGCTTTGCCCGATCGCAAAGCCTCTTCCACAGCTCGGGTATAATAAACTTCGGTAATGCTAACCGTAATTTTGGGAAAGCAACTGCGAAATTTAGCAATAATACCCGGTAGGATATGAGTTGCGACACTCCGAAAAGTAACTATCCGTACCTGGCCTCCCTGCAAACCTTTTTCTAAATCCGCTTCTTTGACCATCATTTCTAAGGTGCAGGCTATTTGACGCCCGTGACTCACCACCCTTTCCCCCACTGGCGTCAGTTGAGCACCGTGTCGCCCCCGGTGGAACAATTGCACTCCCAATTCTGTTTCTAAAGAGGCGATGGCGTGGCTGACGGCGGATTGGGACAGTTCCAATTGCAAAGCCGCCTCGCTAAAGTTTTCACAGTCTGCTACAGCTATCAAAGCTTGAATCTGAGAGAGTTTCATCCGCCGCGTATTGATTTCGTTCATAGCGTTTGTGCCAGTAGTACCCAAATTGTCACAAGGGCTTCGATATATCGATTTTATTCATACAACCTATGCAAGCAATGCTTTGATTTTAAATTGCCACAGAGTTAAGGTTAGTTTATCAGGTAACAGATAGACTTTTACAGGACTTGCACGACAACAATATTGTGCTGTAATTGCGATAAAATTATTGCAGTTAAAGCTATTTTTTGTATTTTTATTGGTGCATTTTTTGTAGGAGTTATTACTTTAAGGTGTTGGCTATGTCTACTTATAAAAGTCAGATAAATCCCCGAATAATGAGGTTTTTTTCGATTGCCGATCGAGCTAAACTCTCCGAAAAACAGAAAGGGCTATCTCTCTTTTCAGCTATAAATAAAATTGGGCAGTTTTTGCTCTACCTCATTTCTGGTGAGGACGAACTGAGAATTTGGCAGACGTGCGATCGCTATGGTAACACTTGGTGGCACGGTTGCGATCGAGCTACAGGTCGCTCTACCTGTGTGGCAACTGAGGATGAAATGCGCGCTTGGCTCGATCGGCGTTATTGCCAATAGTAGTGTGTGGGTTGGGTGGAAATGAAGTGAAATACAGTCTTCGATTAGTAATTACCCATTAGCAATTACCCATTAGCAATTACCCATTAGCAAGTAGGAGATGCTATGCTTCAAATATCTTCCGAATGTGCAGCGCCAGATCGCATTATTCTGATGGAAAACGAGGTATACAGATTGCCTCAAACTCATCGAGAAATTCAAGTTTTGTCAGGAATTGCTTGGATCACGCTTGACCAACAGGACATCATCTTGCAAAGCTCTGAAAAAGCATCGCTTCCACCCAGCAAAAACTTTGCTGTCATATCCGCTCTCAACAATATGCCGCTGATTATGGCAGTCTGGCAAGACAAAAACCCAGTCAGAACCTAGGGATTGAGAAAAAATTTGGCAGGAACACCCCAAAAAGCTCTATCTTAATAGTTATCACTTAGCTATTGGAGGACTCGATCGGTGCACTGCCGCTCTTATCACTTCAGCTATCTCGCAGCTATAAGTATTGTCTTATCGCCCGCACTCAGCTTGCTGGCAATTTCAGACGCTCGGGCTTATGCCCCCATTATAAATGCGAGGCGCGCCCAAGCGAGCGATCTCGCTC
>JARCMA010000407.1 GCA_030248405.1 Microcoleus sp. MP8IB2.171 | reverse complement strand
TCAATACTGGCAAGCGTCAGGGTTTAACTGCTTATCAATCTATTCAACAAGCTCTCTCTATTGATGGCTCCCTTTTTTCCCCTAGTTGAGCAATTACAATTTTTTTAACCATTCGTATTTAGATCGACCGTAACTTTCGATGTGCACCCATGTATCAGCACCGCAAATCACGGCACAAATTGAGATGGTAATAATATCAATTAATTGATGGCGTCTCGTCCACTCAATTCTTGGATCTTCTAAGTCGGCAAAATGGTCAGCAATGGTAATTTTAGGCTAGAGTTTCATAAGAACTAACTCGGATTAAATGTTTTGTAGACACTCAAGAATTCTTCTCCAATATACCATATTCTGTTAACATCAAATTTAGATGCGTTCGCCCTGGTTGTCACCCCGTCAAGAAAAAACAATCAAAACCAGACAAAAAAGTACAGGGAAAATCCGGATTTGTACCGATTAGAGCCAGGTGGGTGATTGAACGGTCAAATGCTGGGATGGAAAGATGCAAAATTTTAGTCAAGAACTTTGAGAGAACTTTGGATAATGCGACTACCAAGCTCAACCTTTGTTTTATTCGACTGATGCTTAAAAAGCTTGCACCCTCTTCTTAGAGGTCAAATGGGTTCTATATTTCTGCGTCTCGGACTGATATAAAAAAAGAAACTTGAAAGTTTTGGTTTTGTTCCTCAACCTAACCTACACTATTAATAATTTGTTTAAGGGGAATGTTTATTGCCAATTCTCATTATTCACGACACGGAAGTTAAGGAAATACGGATAACTGTTGTTTTCCTTATTCTTTCTTATTTCTTGATTCTTCCTTCTTCTTTCAACGTCCCAATTCCTCATTACTAATTCCCAAATGACTCGCTTAGCCACAACAATAGAAGCCATACTTTACTTAAAAGGTCAGCCAGTGTCGATCGCAGAAATTGCCGAGATTGCTAAGTGCGATCGAGCCGAAGTGGAAGACGCCATCATCGAACTCATGTCTGACTCATCCCGCCGCGACAGTGCATTAGAAGTCGTAGAAACCCCCACGGGATACAGCCTGCAACTGAGAGATGAGTTTGCCAGTTTAATGCAAACTTTGATACCTCCAGAATTAGGTGTGGGAGCTTTGCGGACGCTGGCGGCGATCGCCCTCAAAGGCGGCATCGCTCAGCCAGATTTAGTTAACTTGCGAGGTTCAGGAGCTTACCAACAAGTGCAGGAACTTGTAGAAATGGGTTTCGTCCGCAAACGGCGGCCGGCTGAGGGGCGGTCGTATTGGTTACAAGTTACCGAGAAATTTCATCGGTACTTTCAAGTAGACCAACTCCCAAAACAATTGCAAATTGACTTTCAGGCAAATTTGTACCCAAGCAATGACGAGTAGTTTGAAGTAGAATGTAACCAGCCAGAAATTAAGAATCGCCAAATGGTTTTTCACCCTGACTTTGACACATCCAATGCCCAACAAACCGCAGTCAATCCACTGCTGAAGTACCTCCAACACCAATCCCCGGAGGTTCTAGCCCGAGTCGCCAAGTCCGTCAGCCCCGACATCAGAGAAATAATCTCTCATAACGTTCAAGGACTTGTCGGCGTTTTGCCTTCAGAAAATTTTAACGTCGAAATTACCACTGACCGCGAAAACTTAGCAGGTTTGCTAGCTTCAGCGATGATGACAGGCTATTTTTTGAGGCAAATGGAGCAGAGGATGCACCTAGAAGAAAATTTAGCAAGCACCAGCTCGATTCAACCAAACTCGCCCAAAGACAAGTAAAAAGATCAAGGGGTTGGGGAAGTTAGAAAGATGAAAGTTGTTCAAAAAAATAAACAGTCCTGGACGCACAGGGAATTAAGAAACCGGGCTGTTAACCGGGTATCCCTCGCCCTAGACCGAGGATTTTGGTGAAAAAACCCGGTTGCTGCGTCCAGGACTATAAAACATCAGATTTATCTTTCATCCTCTACCGTTTGCAACTAATACCAGTTTCAAAAAAGAATGCAACTGTAGGTAAGCTCGAAATCCTTATGCAGTAAGTCATTCCTAATTCTTTAATCGACAATCTCAAATGGTATTACCCACCGGCGGAGCTACCCGATAGGGGAAAAGCACCCGGACGTACTTTTATATTCTGAACTTGACCCAAACGGTTAATTTCCAGTTCGAGTTCTTTGCCCACAACAGTGTTTTCCACCCGTTCTTGCACGTCCCCGGGAGTGTTAACCGCAATTCCGTCAACTTTTTGAATGACATCTCCGGCGCGCAAGTCGGCTTTTTGGGCGGGGGAATTTTCCACGACTCGCGTCACGGCTACGCCTTGATCGAGGGTAATTTTATTATTATCGAGCTGTTTGTTGAGTTCTGCCTTGGTGGTGGCAGTCAAGCTGACCATTTGAATGCCGAGATAGGGATGTTCGGCTTTACCTTTGGCGAATAACTGATCGGCAACTCGTTTGGCGGTTTCGATGGGAATTGCAAATCCCAAGCCCTGAGCGTCCGCGCGAATGGCGGTATTGATGCCAATTACTTCGCCTTGGTCATTGAGTAGCGGCCCGCCAGAATTGCCGGGGTTGATGGCGGCGTCGGTTTGGATGAAGCGGACTCGCTTGTCGGGGATGCCGACTTGGGAACTCGATCGACCCGTAGCGCTGATAATGCCCACAGTCACGGTATTGTCGAGACCTAAAGGATTGCCGATCGCGATCGCCCACTGTCCCGGTACAATATTGTCCGATCGGCCCAAAGCCACCTGCGGTAGTTCCTTAGCATTAATCTTAACCACAGCGACATCCGTCAGCGGATCGACTCCCTGCACCTTACCCTCAAACTCGCGGCCGTCTTTGAGCGTCACCTTGACAGTATCCGTCCCGGAGACAACGTGAGCATTAGTAATGATGCGGCCGTCAGAAGTGAGAATAAACCCGGAACCCGTACCTCTCTTGACTCGTTCTTCCGGCTGCGGCAAATTCTCCCCAAAAAACCGACGAAACAAAGGATTTTTGAATGCTTCGGGGACTTGATTCGCCACCTTGGTTGATGCGTCAATCCGCACTACAGCCGGGCCGACTTTTTCGGCTGCTTCAGCAATAAAATTGGGATTGCTGCGATCGACCGCCCGATTTTCCAGAACTGGAGGAGACGCATAGGGGGGGATTTGCTGGCGCACTACTGGCAAAACCAATCCGGTTTCCAGATTGTTTGAGCCTTGCAGATAGCGATTCCCCAACCATCCCACGCCTCCGCCGATTGACAGCAAAGTCACATAAAGGGTCGCTTGCTTAAAAGATAAACTCATTTAATAACTCCCGCTAGATACCTCATCCCCGCAGACACGTTCCCAATCAAGCATTTTTGTCTTGGCGACGGGAAGGAAGCGGGGCGGGGCGTACCGCTTCCTCAAGAACATAGCTGTTAACAGGCAGGCGCCCATCGGCATCACAGGCAATTTTGCCGGATTTGCCAAGAGCGACTCACTCAAACTAATAATTCTCATCCTAACTTGGCTTAGCCTGGGATTTACAGTCTGGGGGGTGGCTAGAGCTTGGAAATATGAATCTTCACAGGATTTTAAAATTGTCAACTGTCCCAAATGAATACTTTTTTCTAGAGATAATGAGGTTTAAACGCTTATTTCCGCTGATTTCTGCACTAATTTGGTCGATCGCACCCGTTGGGAAAACGGCGGCAAATACCGAGATCCCACCTGCAAATCTTCCTTCAGGTACACCTGTAGAAAACCCCGATCCCGCCCGCGATTGCCCGAGTCCGGCTATGTCTCGGTTGCGGCGCCATACTGTGGCCCAGGGCGAAACCATAGAAAGCATCGCGCGGCAGTACAATGTGATTCCTGCGGCGCTGATGGGGATAAATCCGACGTTGCGGGGCGGTGAAGTATCTGCTGGAAGTGCGATCGTCATTCCTCCGTACAGTGGCATCGAGGTAGAAGTGCCTGCGGGCTGGAATTGGCAAAAACTGGCAGAAGCTTACAAAGTGCCCGCAGATTTGCTATTTGAGGCGAATGGGTGCAGGCCTTTGGGGAAAACGGTATTTGTGCCTGCGGTGAATAGGTCGATCGGGCCTTCTATCAATCCCGATGCAACGCCATCGGTGCAAGGATTTCCGCTGCCCGCCCCAGCAGTGGAAGCTTTGCGTTACGGGCGGCAATTGCATCCGGCGCGGCGCGAATTTTTTTTCCACAGTGGGGTAGATTTTTTGGCGTCGGAGGGTACGCAGGTTTTGGCGGCGGGCGAGGGAACTGTCGCCTTTGCCGGGCCGCAGGGGGATTACGGGAATTTAGTGGTGGTGAACCATCAAGCGGGGAAGCAAACGCGCTACGCTCATTTGAAAGATATTGCGGTAAAAGTCGGTCAAAAAGTGCTGTCTGGAGAAGTTTTGGGAACTGTGGGGACGACTGGAAAACGGGACATTCCGCCATCTCATTTGCATTTTGAAGTTCGGTACAATTCGGGTTTGGGTTGGGTTGCTGAAGACCCGCTGCTTTATTTGCAAGCGACTATTAAAAAATAGGATTGTTAGTGTGCTGGGGGGGTGACAACCCGCCCTAAATCCAGACGGGGTAAGGATTGATCTATGTGGTGGTAAAAAAAGATAGGCAGCAGAATTGTTACACGCTTGCCTATCCAAAAAAATATGTTACCAACATTTTACCAGACTCACTTACCAAAACAAATGACGCAAGTCAGGTTATTTTACTGACAATCTTTTTGAAGCTGATACAATCCGAGAAACAAGTGAGGTTAGAGAGAAAGAGTGCGAGTATTTCGTTACCCAATTACTACCGAAAGTCTTGCCAAGCAAATTACAAAGATTTCTCGATTTACCTCAATT
>JARCMA010000406.1 GCA_030248405.1 Microcoleus sp. MP8IB2.171 | reverse complement strand
TCTAGTTCCTATGTCATCTGCAAATAACGTCGAGTCCGCCGTTCCCACTCCAAACAATCAAAATCCCTCCCTCATCACCATCCGTCCCCGCCGCCTCCGCCGTACACCAGCCTTGCGTCGCATGGTACGAGAAAATCACTTAACCGTTGACGACCTGATCTATCCGATGTTTGTGATGGAAGGAGAAGGGCAAAAAGTTGAGATTGCTTCCATGCCTGGTTGTTATCGCTTTTCCCTGGATTTATTGCTAACAGAAATCGCCGAATGTTGGAATTTGGGGATATGTGCGATCGCCCTTTTTCCAGTAATCTCAGAAACCAAAAAAGACGACACCGGAACCGAAAGCTACAACCCAGAAGGATTAGTCCAACAAACAGTCAAAGCCATCAAACAAAACATTCCCGAAATAGTAGTAATTACCGACGTAGCCCTCGATCCTTTCACTTCACACGGACATGACGGTTTAGTTGACGAAAACGGTAAAATTCTCAACGATCCAACTGTTGAAGTTTTAGTAAAAATGGCAGTTTCTCAAGCCGCAGCCGGTGCAGATATGGTAGCACCTTCCGACATGATGGATGGCAGAATTGGTGCAATTCGCAAAGCCTTAGATGCCGCAGGATACATCGATACAGCAATCCTGGCTTATTCAGCAAAATATGCCTCTGCTTATTACGGCCCGTTTCGGGATGCCCTCGATTCTGCCCCAAAGTTTGGAGACAAAAAGACTTATCAAATGGATGCTGCTAATGCTAGGGAAGCACTGAAAGAAGTTGCTTTAGACATCGCTGAAGGTGCAGATATTGTCATGGTAAAACCAGCTTTGGCTTATCTCGATATTATCTGCCAAGTGCGCGAAGCAACTAATTTACCTGTAGCTGCTTATAATGTCAGTGGCGAATACGCAATGATCAAAGCTGCGGCACAGTTGGGTTGGATTGATGAAAAGCGAATTATTTTGGAGACTTTGACGAGTATCAAACGAGCTGGTGCTGATTTGATTTTGACTTATTTTGCGAAGGAAGTTGCTTTAATGTTGCAGTAAGAGGGATTTTTGAACCGCAGATGCACGCAGATAAACGCAGATGTTTTTTAGAGCATCTGCGTTAATTTCAAGTAATTTAAGTTGTCGGTAATGCCCTCAGCAGATAAGATCGCGATCCAGTTTGCGTCACGCCAGCCGCATCTTTGTAGGTGTAAGTTCCGTAGGCAGCACGCCGAAATTATTGATGCCAGTAGCGCGAGCTAATGTCACCTTCTGGTCGCCAAAGGTGGGATTTGTCATTGCCAAATTGTTCAAATCTTGGAGTTTACCGTTGTTCCAGACAAAAGCGTGATCTTGATTTATCCCATCCTGGGAGTAGCCGACTACTTGACCGAATTGGTTGATGCCGGCGGTTTGGCCGTTTGCGCCACCAAAGCTGCCGACTCGGAGTTTTAAAAGTATTACTGAAGCTGCGGCGGAAGCCCGGATGAGTCGCGTTTATGGGGGTGCTCATTGGCCGTCGGACAACCGAGATGGGTTGAAGGCGGGCAGGAATTTGGGCAAGTACGTTGTGGAGAAGTTTTAGTAACAGGTATTACGCAAATTTTCTCAATGTATTTGACTGCTGACTCATGACTAATAGACATCTCCAATAACTCTTGTCAGGTAGGCATCCTGCCTGCCCAAGACTGGGCTTTATGGAGATGTCTATTTTTCAATTGCAACAAACTCCCCTGCTGAAAGCTACTGCAACCCGAAAGCACGCGCCGCGAAGCTATCCCGTAGGGAATCGCCCAAACCCCGACTCGCGAGTATCAAGATGCGATCGTCCGCCGGCATACTCTCACATTATATAATCCCTGGGAAAAAACATCTATTCTCGAAAAAGATAGAAGCTGAAACGATATAATTTTTGACATTGCCAACCTAAGAAAATTGGCAGCGAGCCAATCAAATCTTAGCAGTCAGTTTTTATGACACCAGATATCTCCGAAGCCCAGCCGCAAAGAAATGACCGCAGAATTGTTTGGGCGCTAATTTGTCTGACCCTGTTGGGACTAGCATTCCGCCTTTATTTGGCATGGCGCACCAACCAAACTCTCCCCGATACCCCCGCCCGTCTCAGAGGCGACGAACCGGGCTATGAGGGTTTGGCATACTGGTTGCTGAAGGGTCATTTTTTTGAGTGGCCGGGCCGGACACCAGTGTATCCCTTTTTTGTGGCTGGATGCTATGCAATTTTTGGTCGTTCTCCCGCATCTGTAGTCTACGTACAAGCTTTTTTGGGGGCAACAATCATACCCCTAACTTTTATCCTGGCACGGCGTTTTACTGGCGCTCAAAGTTCTTTAGTCGCGGCTGGATTAATAGCGCTGCATCCTTCCCTGATTTTTCATGTAAGGCTGCTGCAAACGGAGATTTTATACACGCCTTTAATACTTTTAACAGTGCTGGGCCTGCTGCGGGCATTGGAACAGCCGCAGTGGCAAAAGTTTTCATTAGCAGGTGCGCTGTTGGCAATTACAAATCTTTGCCGACCGACAGCGATGTTGTTTCCATTAATTGTGCCACTATTGATGCCGCGTCAATGGTCTTTAAAGCGCAAGATTGCTTGTTTTGTTGCTTATTTGGGCGCAATTATTATCATTACTACACCTTGGACTTACCACAATTATCGAACTCACAAGACTTTTTTGATTTACAGCGTTTCTACGGCACTGCTGTGGCAAGGAAGTCCAGAGTTTTATCATTTGGCCTACGAACAACTGCCAAAACGCCATATCGTTCAGATTTGGGAGGAAGAACTCAATCCGGCTCGGAATGGGGGACACAATGCTTTTACGATTGAGGGCGATCGCTATTTTACCAAACGGGCGATCGCTTCAATCCTCCGCGAGCCTGCTGTCTATCTCTGGTATTGTTTGCAAAAGGCAGTTTTTTTCTGGTTTGGAAACCCTATAAGTGACTGGCCTTATCACGCTCTGTTTAAGGTTAAGGCAATGCGGACATTCTTTTCGCCGCAACGGATTGTCGGCATTTTAGCGTCGCGAAATTTGCCTGTATTTGCTGCTTTGGGCATGATAGTTTTGCGGCATCGCTGGCGGGAGTTTTTGCCACTGTTGGCAGTCTGTGGCTATTTTACTTTGATCCATGCCCTCACTTTTACAGAAGTTCGCCACAGCGAGCCACTGCACCCGATTTTGGCGATCGTAATTGCTACGGCCGCTGGGGAACTTCAGCGTCGGTTGAAGTTAATTAGTCAGTAGGTATTAGGCAGTTTGTCATGAGTTATTAACCCAGTGTTCTCAAAAACAATTATTCAGAATTTTACCATCGCCTTTTTAATCGCCCTCAGCCTAGAGTTGTTCAGCGGAACGACAACTTTTGCTCAAAACATCGAAACAATCAAATTCTCCGGCACTCCTGCGGGTGTCAGCACTCGCTACATCGGTGCAGTCGAGGGTAACATCAACTTTGACCTCAAAGATTTACAAGATTTGGGAATTAATACCTACCGGATTTACGGCGGGATGTCTCGATGGGAACCAGAAGACGATGACGCTAAATACGGCTGGCCGGAAATTTCCCAAATTAAGGCTAATCCCAATACAATTAATTGGGCACATTGGGATAAGATGATGACAAATCCACCTAATGGTAGTGATTATTGGTGGTCTGGAGCACCCGGTAAAGTTTGGCAAGGCAATGCTAGGACTATTTTTAAGAGTCTCAAACAAGCTAAGATTCGCCCAGTTGTAAGTATTAGAAATGTTGATAATAGTTGGAATCCGAGTTGGGCTCTGCAACTGAATCCGCCGCGCAATCAAGAAGATTGGAATGAGTGGTGGGAACACGTTTTTGCTACGGTTTATTGGCTAAAAGTTCGCAATGACTACGGCGTTGATGATTGGGAAATTCACAACGAACCGGACAATCGCGAACAGGGTTGGGGTGGGACTAGGGCAGATTATTTTGAATTGGTGAAAGTGGCGAAAGATGCGATCGACTTTGTTTATAAAACTTATTTGCCTTCGCGCACTTACCGCATCCACGGCCCGAAAACCGTAGGAGGCAGCAATTGGCCGGCTAGTGCTTTGCAGGAAATACCGAATTATTTTGATACAGTCAATGTCCACAACTATGATGCAGATATTTCTAACTACACCCGCAAAGTGCGCGGCTGGATGAACGGTACTGTCCACACTAACTCGCAGCTTTGGGTAGGAGAATGGGGAACTTACGAAATTAGCTACGGCGATTTATCTTTAGCTTTAAATTTGATTAAGAATTTGATTCGAGGTTCCCAACCGGGGGATAATTATATTGACGGCAGTCACATATTCTGTTTGTACGACTGGGGAAAGCTGGGACTGGCGGAAGGTTTGCTAGGGGACGGGGGAAAGCGGCGCGCGGGCTACTATGCTTTGCGGATGGGAATTAGGGCTTTGCAGGGCGGGAAAGCTACTTTTTTTCCTATCACTAACAGTTCGGATTTAATGGCAGTTGCAACTCTTGATGCTAGCAAGAATGTTTACTTGCTGGTTGTCAATGACCGAGCAACATCTTACACTGTTAATGCTGATATTTCGGATCTGATAAAAACTGGTAATGGTACGGTGCGGGAGTTCAGTTCTAAAACAATGGATGAGGTTGTTGGTAACTTAAGGCTGAAGGGCGGAAATGCGAGTTTTGCACTGGCGGGGAACAGCGCTATTCTCATCAAGTTCGATCGCCAGAATTGAAGCTCAAATCCTCTGGGCCATAATTGGGATAAGATAGAATTAGTTATGCTCAGAATTATTTATTTTCTGCCTGTTTGGCCCTGGAACCCTGGAACCCTGGAACCCTCGAACCCCTAATTGCACAGTTGCCATACCTGAGTCGTCCTGTTGTGATTCCCCTCCTGTCGCTGGTAAATTGGTAGGGTGCAGGTATCTTGCCTCAAACAGAATCCGAGCGAGAGTTCCGTTGAGGGCGAGAAAGTAGGGTGCAGTCTAGACAATCGCAGAAATTCTTGCTCGTAAACCCGCAGTTAGGCTAGGGGAGGAATTGCCGGCCAGCCTTCATGTCCGCCCTCTGGACCGATCACATTGGTTCTGAAAGTCAGAACCCGTCAATTGTCAGGATTGGGCACGGAATTAAGTTTAAATGCCAAGATGCAGGAAGTAGGGGTTGACAAATGCAAGCTAATATGTATACACCTCTATACATCCTTTGTCGTTTTGTATAGAGTCTCTCTTCTGCCAAGTTTCCTCAAAAAGCAGAAAAAGCTAGGGTTAATCACACAGCACAACATTGAGAGGTCGAATCAATGATTTTAAGTTTCAAAACCAGGCTAGAGCCGACTAAAAAACAAACTACCCAGTTTCGGAAAGCTTGCGGGGTAGCCCGCCATGCTTACAACTGGGGGAACGAAATTGTATTAAAAGCCTTACAAGATCGAAAAACCGATCCTTCGGTTAAGGTTCCGTCAGCGATAGACTTGCACAAAAAGCTTGTGGCTATTGTCAAGCC
The DNA here is from genome assembly GCA_030248405.1 of Microcoleus sp. MP8IB2.171. Taxonomy (GTDB): domain Bacteria; phylum Cyanobacteriota; class Cyanobacteriia; order Cyanobacteriales; family Microcoleaceae; genus Microcoleus. The sequence continues at coordinate 6,727 of JARCMA010000406.1, read as the reverse complement.
AGAGTGTCGGTGGTACTACGAAACGAATAAAAACGTTCCTCAGCAGGCTTTAGCCGAACTGAAAAAAGCTTGGGACAGGTGCTTTAAAAAAGTATCAAAGCAGCCTAGATTTAAGAAAAAAGGGCATCGCGATTCGTTTTACTTGGAGTCGGGGACTCAAGCCAAACCGATGATTAGAAACGACAGCAAGCGGGTTAGACTGCCTTCAATTGGCTGGGTAAGATTGTCTGAAGCTTTGCCCGTAGAAGCCGTTCACAACTGCGTAATTAGCCGTCAAGCCGACGAATGGTTTATCGCTATCAAGGTGGAAGTCCAAAAGCCAGATGTCGCTGACAACCGCCCTTCTGTGGGAGTGGATATCGGCATTAAAGAGCTTGCCGTCACCAGTGATGGTAAGACGTTTGCTAACCCGCAAGCTTACCGCCGTATGAGCGGTAAAATGAAGCGGTTACAGCGTTCTCTGGGTCGAAAAGTTAAAGGCTCTGCCAATCGGACTAAGGCAGTCGGGAAGCTCGCGAAACTTCATCAGAGAATCAGCAATATTCGGAAAGACGCAATCCACAAGTTAACAACTCACTTGGCTAAGAACCACGGCACAGTAAAGATTGAAGACTTGAATATTAAAGCGTTCCTCAAGAATCACAAATTAGCGGGCGCGATCGCTGATTGCGGGATGTATGAGTTTAAGCGGCAACTGGAATACAAAACTGAGAAGTTTTCATCCCAGTTGGTGCTAGTCGAGAGGATGTTCCCAAGCTCCCAGATTTGCTCAAATTGTGGCAACCATCGGCACAAAATGCCTTTAAAGAACCGCGTTTATCAGTGCCCAGAATGCGGTTACACCGGAGACAGGGATTTAAACGCGTCTCGAAATCTTGAACGTTGGTTTGAAGGAATATATATTCCAGAGTGTTCGGATTTGGCGGTGAGTTCCACCGTCTCAGCTTGTGGAGTAGACAAACCCTCCCGTCGTCAGACCGGGGCTACTGTGAAGCAGGAAGTAAGCAGCGATCCTACTTTGGTCGAGCTTTGCTTAGACTTGAGTAGGTTTGTGTAGGTATTACGGAACGGCAAAGCCTCTCAATCAACTTGCTGCCCGCTTTTCGGATTTTTCCAACAAATATCCTCTTATGTCCCCTGATGTTTATTCCCTCCCTCAGTCAGGTCATCAACCGCAATCCCCTCACTGTCACCCCTGAGACGCCCGTAGAAAAGGCGATCGAGCTGATGAGCAGCACAGGAGCCAGTTACGTCCTCGTGGTAGAACCGCGCGGGAATTCTCAATTCGGAAATCCCACGAACGGGACTTCCCCACAATCGCGGGAACAGTCGGGTTTCTACAACGGCGTACCGCGTGCGGTACACGCAGGAGGCAACGGGCTGCGTCTCAACGGCTCAAAAGCTCCCTATGCGGGTGGCCAGACAGTGCTGGGGATTTTTACAACGCGAGATGTCGTACAGCTAAATTCGATCGGCGCTGCTTTGAGCGGATTTGCGATCGAGCAAATCATGATCAGAACCGTAACTGTAGCGCGAGAATCGGAAATTCCCGACTTTTTTGCCTTAGCAAATCTCCTGGATAAAAATCAGATCAGCCATTTGCCCGTCGTCAGCGACGCGGAAGAACTTGTTGGTTTAATTAGCTCTCAAAGCTTGGTGCAAATGTTGCAGGGAATTGGGGAATCGACACAAAAAGCAACTAGCAGCGCTTCGCCACCTGCGGCTTTCACCTTCCCTCCGCCGCTGCCAATTGTGAATCAGAAATTAGAGCTACCCGCAAGTTTAATTAAACTTTATCAAATCCCTCAAATCGCAGCCTCACGAATTATTCACGCTCCTTCTAATTCTTCGGTTCGCTATTTGGCGCAACTGATGTTTAGACACAATGTTAGTTATGTATTAATCACTGAAACCCCCGATCAACACTCAACTGGTGCTGCTCACAATTCCAAATTTACAAATCCCAACATTCACAAACTGGTTGGGGTGGTAAGTTCGCGGGATATTGTGCAGTTGCAGGCGCTGGGAAGAGACTCTAACAAAATTAAAGCGGGAGCAATTTGCAGCAGTTCGCCGCCGCTGGTGCGATCGCACTCTACCCTCGAAGCAGCCGTCGCGCTGCTGCAAAAACACTACTGCCAGTTGCCTTTATTAGTCATCAACGAAACAAATCACCCGATCGGGATTATCAATCCTAAAACTATCCTTTTACAAGCGCTGGATTCAAAATCTCTGCATTCTGGCTTGATCGCTTTGCAGCGCCAGCTAGAATCTAGCAACGCTCAATACAAAAAACTCTCAGCAGAAACACAGCGGACAGCAGCAAATAGCCACGAGGTGGCTGAAATTTCTCCTCACAGTTTCGTAGAGCGGCCAAATCTCCCCGCAGCAGTCAACAATCAGGGGATTTGGGATTGGAATCTCGAAACAGATGAGTTTTTTTACTCGGCGCGGTGGCAAGAAATACTGGGCTACCAAGAAGGGGAAATCTCGAATCGCCGATCGGAATGGTGGAGTCGCATCCACCGAGAGGACATTGACTCGGTAAAGGCAGCTTTAGAAGAACACTTCGCCCAAAAGACACCGGATTTTGCAGCAGAATATCGGATGTACTGTAAAGACGGCAGCACTGTCTGGGTGCTGAACCGAGGTCAAGTTTTACGCAGCGCTACCGGCAAACCGCTGCGGGTAGTAGGAACTCATACAGATATTACTCCAAACAAGCAGTTTGCACTCAAAAACCGCGAGCATGATCGAGAACAATTCCATCTATTTGACTCTTTGAAAGCAACAGTAATTTTCCACATAGATGCGGCGGGGATTTGGAAATTTCTCAACCACGCTTGGACGGAAATTACGAATTTTGAGGTTTCGGAAAGTTTGGAAACTAATTTTTTAGAGTGGGTGCATCCAGATGAGCGCGAGCAATGTGCAAATTTATTGGAGTCTTTGCTGTCGGGGAAGTCGGAATTTGAACGGCGAGAACTGCGATTTAAGTCCAAGTCTGTTTCGGGGAAAAACTCCTTGGGAATTCACAGTAATTCCGGCTTTGTTTCCGTGGAACTATTTGCCCAAGTCCGGCGGAATTCGCAAGGCGAAATAGCGGGAATTTTCGGGACTTTGCACGATGTCTGCAACCGCCTCGATGGAGTTGAGGAACTGCGGGAAAGCGAGCGCGCAATTCGATCGCTCTACGAGGTAATGGTGAGCTCGGAAGGCTCTTTTGACGATCGAACGATCCGGTTGCTGGCAATGGGCTGTAGTCAGTTTGGGATGGATATCGGGCTGTTGGGCAGGGTTTTGGGCGATCGCTACGAAGTGATTGCGGCTTATGTACCGGAAGATTTTCCCTTTGGATTTGCTAAAGGAGACGGTTTTGCTTTGAGCAGAACCTTTGAGCGAGAGGTTTTGCGATCGAGCGAACCTATTTCTGTCGAATCAGCCGGCACTACTCAGTGGCGCAACCACCCCGCTTACAGCGTCCGCAAGTTGGAGGCTTTTGTGGGGACGAGGGTAATAGTGCAAGGGCGAGTTTTTGGCACTTTGAGCTTTACTTCCCGCACCACTAAATCTCCTTTTAAACCGCTGAATTTTGAAATTTTAAAGTTGATGGGCAATTACATCGGCGCTGAAATTGCCCGCGAAGAGCGAGAGCGAACTTTGCAACGTCAGTACCAGCGCGTTTTACTACTCAAACAAATTACTCAAAAAGTGCGATCGACCTTAGACACTCAAGAAATTTTTCAGACTACCGCCACCCAAATCGGCCGCGTATTTGGTGTCAATCGCTGTACAATTCACACCTATCTTTCCGAACCTTATCCCCACCTTCCTTGCGTCGCAGAATACTTAGAACCCGGTCACGAATCGGCTTTAGATTTAGAACTTTCTGTCACTTATAACCCCTACACAGAAAAACTCCTCGCTGAAGATATAGCCCTGGCATCTCCGGATGTGTTTGCCGATCCTTTGCTCGAATCTTCGGGGCCGATGTGCCGCCGCATCGGATTAAAATCTATGTTGGCTGTTCGCACTTCCTATCAAGGAAAACCGAATGGAATTATTACTTTGCACCAGTGCGATGCAACTCGCCAGTGGACTCCAGACGAAATTGAACTGTTAGAAGATGTGGCCGCTCAAGTCGGAATTACGTTAGCTCAAGCACAACTTTTAGAAAAGGAAGTTCAGCGACAGCGACAGTTAGCCGAGCAAAATGAAGCTTTGGATCAAGCACGACAAGCGGCGGAAGTTGCTAATAGAGCTAAGAGCGAATTTTTAGCGACTATGAGTCACGAAATCCGCACTCCGATGAATGCGGTAATCGGGATGACGGGCTTGCTGCTGGATATGGAATTAACTCCTGAACAGCGGGATTTTGTGGAGACAATTCGTACCAGCGGCGATGCTTTGCTGACTATTATTAACGATATTCTAGACTTTTCCAAGATTGAATCTGGAAAATTGGATTTGGAACGCAGCCCCTTCGAGCTGCAAAACTGTATAGAAGAATCTCTGGAATTACTGGCTCCAAGAGCCTCAGAAAAAGGTTTAGAGCTGGCTTACTTTATTGATGATTCTGTTCCGAAAAACATTTTAGGAGATGTCACGAGGCTGCGCCAAATTTTGGTAAATCTGCTGGGCAATGCAGTTAAGTTTACAGAATCTGGAGAAATTGTGGTGTGCTGTACGGCTAGGCAAATTGAACAGGTAGCTGCTAACAGTTCGCCGGAAAAAATTAATATTCTAGAGCCACAACCGCTAGCAATTAACCAGGGAGAGTTGGCACGTAGCAGACAATACGAGATTCAATTTGCTGTCCAAGATACGGGAATTGGCATTCCGCCAGACCGGATGGATCGCCTGTTTAAAGCTTTTTCGCAGGTGGATGCTTCGACAACGCGACATTACGGCGGGACGGGTTTGGGACTGGCTATCAGTCAGCGTTTGAGCGATATGATGGGCGGTACAATGTGGGTTGTCAGCCAGGTTACTCCGGGAAGTTCTAAGTCTCAACCGGGAGTTTCTGCGATCGGACAAAGTATCGCTGGAAGGTCGCCTGCGGAATTTACTTCGCCGTCGATATCGGGTTCGGGTTCGATTTTTTATTTCACGGTGACTGCCGAAGCGAATGACCTCCGGGCTGAGGAAAAAAGGCCCGAATTTGCCGCTGGTAAGCGCTTGTTAATTGTTGAGCATCATGCCATTAATCGGCAAGTTTTGATCCGGCAGGCAGAGTCTTGGGGAATGATACCCGTGGCTGTAACTTCGGGTGCTGAGGCTTTGGAAATCATCAAAGGAAATTCGCCGCTCGATTTAGCTATTTTGGCGATGAATCTACCAGATATGGACGGTGTGGCTTTGGCTGTGGAGATTCGGAAATTTGAGCTGAGCAATTTGTCCGGCGGCGACGGTCTAAATCCGAATGTCATCGTTAAAAACCCTCGCAAAATAGCACTACCTTTGGTGCTGTTTACTTATTTAAGTAAGGCGGAAGTTTGGAAAAAACTTGAAACTACAGAGGTACATTTTTCAGCTTTTTTAACTAAGCCTTTAAAACAGTCTCAGTTTTATAATGTGTTGCTGCAAGTTTTTGGATATGTTACCGGAAGAAGCGGCAGGGGAGAAGTTTCAAATGTGGTGACTTTGACTTCGGGATTGAAGTATTTTGAAAATTCTCAAGAACAGCACCGCGTGCAGCGGACGCCTGCTGTTTTGAGGCAGGTTGCGGCGAATTCTGCCGGACAGGATGCAGCTAATTCTAGTCAGATTCGGATTTTGCTGGCTGAGGACAATGTGGTGAATCAAAAAGTCGCTACGCATTTGCTAGACAGGATAGGATATCGGGCTGATATTGCAGCTAATGGGTTGGAGGTTTTGGAGGCGCTGAAGCGGCAATCTTACGATGTTGTGCTGATGGATGTGCAGATGCCGAACATGGATGGGTTGGAAGCGACGCGCCGCATTTGTCAGGAATGGCCTGCTAACAAGAAGCCGAGAATTATTGCGATGACTGCTAATGCGATGCAGGGCGATCGCGAAAAGTGTCTGGAAGCAGGTATGGACGATTATATTACTAAGCCGGTGCGCCGGGAAGAGTTGGCGATCGCCTTGAGCAAGTGCTCACCTCTGATTCGGGATGAATTGGATGCGGTTACTGAGCAAAACAATCAAGATACTTCTGATCAAGTTGACAGTGATACTGCGGCATCTTCGAGCGTTCAACCCGGAGCCGATTCGCCAATTGATTTTCATATTTTGCAAAATCTCCGCGAGCTAGATGATGATGAAGACCCAGATTTTTTGGGAGAGCTGATTAAGATATATTTGGTAGACGCACCGCAACATTTAGAAACTATTAAGGAGGCTATTTTTCTGGGCGATGCTGATAGTTTGAAGCTGGCTTCTCACACGCTGAAGTCGAGCAGCGCCAATTTAGGAGCCGTGTCTTTTTCTGCTGTTTGCAAGGAGTTGGAGTATATGGGTCGCGTGGCGGTTGAGTCTGGAGGGGAACAGGTTTTTGATGTGAGTACGGCGCGCGATCGCCTGTTGGAAGCTCAAGCGGAGTGGGAAAAGGTGCGGGCGGCTTTTGAGACGGAATTGGAAACGGGGAAGTTGCGATCGCAAATAGGGTAATTTATAATTGGTTATTTGTTATTTGTTGGTTGTTATTTGTTGTTTTTGGTTGTTAGTTTTTAGTTGTCAGTTTCAATTACCAATTACCAATTAC
>JARCMA010000405.1 GCA_030248405.1 Microcoleus sp. MP8IB2.171 | reverse complement strand
GGGACTTCAGCCATTAGGAAAAAATTGTGTAGAGCAACAGTTGGTTTAATTGAGAATTTGCACGAATTGAGATTTGAGACGCTATTTGTAGTAGTAAGGCGGGAAGGCTGACACTACTGATAGAGTTTTTGTGCAAGTTTTATATTATTATTGCATGATGAAGGGCGATCTGGCGATCGCTACCTGCACAAAAAATCTTCTCCGAGAGTGGCCGCACAGCGTCGCAACAATAAAAAAGTCGGTGACACAGATAGTGGGGTATTTTGAATAAAGAGCCACTAACCGGATAGTTAAAGGAACTAATTACCAACTAAAACGGCGATACTCGATCGCGTTCAACATCGCCGGGAGTCGTTTTGCCGTTCAAAGTTGTGCCCTCATCGGGCAGATTGTCTAGTCGATCGCGTTTCCGAAAGCGATCGCGAGCCGAGACAACCACCACATACAGCACCGGCACCATAAACAAACTCAAGAAAGTAGAAACCACCATCCCCCCCGCGATCGCATTCCCTAGCGACCTACGACTTGCGGCTCCGGCACCTTCGGGATTAATTAGGGGAGCAATCCCCAAAATAAATGATAAAGAAGTCATCAAAATCGGCCGTAAACGCTCTTGAGACGCCTCAACTGCCGCCTTAGCAATTGAATACCCCCGCTCCCGCAACTGATTAGCAAACTCCACGATTAAAATCGCGTTTTTACTAGCCAACCCAATCAACATCACCAAACCAATCTGGCAATAAACATCATTCGCCAAACCCCGCAACGACTGAGCTAAAAGTGCACCTAAAATCGCCAGAGGAACCGCCAGCAAAATAATGAAAGGATCGACATAATTTTCGTACTGAGCAGCCAAAACCAAGAACACAAAAACCAGCCCCAAACCAAAAATAATTGGTGCTTGACCCCCCGACTCAATTTCTTCTAAAGAACTCCCCGACCATTCATACCCAAAACCCGACGGCAAAACTTGAGCCGACACCTTTTCCATCGCTTTTAGCGCCTGTCCAGAACTCGCTCCCGGAGCCGGAGAGCCACTAATTTCAATTGACCTATATAAATTGTAGTGGTTAACAGTTTGCGCTCCCACCACCGGAGTTATCTTCACCAAATTGCTCAAAGAAATCATTTCATTCTTTCCAGAGCGGACATACAACTTACTAATATCTTCAGGGTTATCACGAAACTGTTTATCCGCCTGAACATACACCCGATAATTGCGCTGCTGTAGATTAAAATCATTCACATACTGAGAGCCCAGAGCCGTTTGTAACGTACTGAAAACATCATTAATGGGAATATCTAGAGCCTTAGCTCGATTGCGGTCAACTTCCACAATTAACTGAGGCGTATTCGCAGCAAACGTACTAAATACTGCTTGCAATCCCGGTGTCTGATTCGCCTGCTTTAAAATTCCACCCATCGCCTCAACCAGAGAATCTAAACCGCTGTTACCTTTGCGGTCTTGCAATTGAAATTGGAAACCTCCAAATTGACCTAAACCTTGAATAGCCGGCGGATTCACAGGGAAAATTCTAGCTTCTGGAATCGCGAAAAATTTACCCCGCAATTTACCAATAATCGCTTGTACAGTTTGATCTTCACCTTTCCTTTCTTTCCAGGGTTTAAGGGTAGTAAATATAATCCCCTGATTGGAACTGTTACCACTAAAACCAAAGCCACCTACAGAAAAAGTCCCCACAACTTCAGGAACGTTGAGGATTTCTTTTTCAACTCCGTCCATCACCTGCTGGGTGTATTGCAGCGAAACGCCTTGAGGCCCTTGAATAATTGTCAGAAAATAGCCCTGGTCTTCCTCTGGGATAAATGCAGTCGGTACTGATAAATAAAGCCAAGCTGTGAATCCCAGAGAAGCAATAAACAACAGGGTAACAATGGTTTTAAATCGTGTTAAGAATATTAAGGAATCTTTATATTTTTTTTGCATCCAATCCAGAAAAATATTAATCCGGTTAAACACCCAACCCAACGGGCCGCCAAACTTCTTACCTGGGCGCAGTAATATAGCGGCAAGTGAGGGAGTAAGAGTAACCGCCATAAAGGTAGAAAGCAGAACGGAAAAAGCAATTGTTAAGGCAAATTGTTTATAGAGTGCTCCCGTTGTCCCAGGGAAAAATGCCACGGGTATGAACACGGCCATCAATACTAAGGAAGTGGCAATTACAGCACTAAAAAGTTCCCGCATTGACTCGGAAGCTGCTTGGCGGGCATTCATACCTTGGCGGACTAGACGGTCAACATTTTCGACTACGATGATCGCGTCATCAACCACTAAACCTGTTGCTAAGGTAAGACCAAATAGAGACAAACTGTTAATCGTAAACCCGAAAGCTTTGATAAAAGCAAATGTCCCAATCAAGGAAATGGGAATTGTGATGGTGGGAATAATCGTAGTGCGCCAATCTTGCAGGAAAACAAAAATTACTATCACCACTAGCAAGACTGCTTCAAACAGAGTTTTGACTACTTCTGCCATTGACTCTTGGACAAATTGAGTCGTATCTAGTGCGGTTCTGTGTATCACCCCTGGAGGGAAGTTTTTCGCTAATCTTGCCATTTCTGTTTTGACGGAATTGGCAACATTTAGAGCATTACTTCCGGGCAATTGGTAAATTCCTAAACCCACCGCGTCTTTACCTCGAAATCGCAGGAAAGAGTTATAATTTTCTGCTCCTAATTCGGCTCGACCGACATCTTTTAACTTAACTAAAGTTCCATTTGTTTCGCTTTTGATAACAATTTCTTCAAATTCTGTGGGGCTTTTAAGACGGCTTTCTGCACTCAAATCAATCTGATACATTTGCCCTTCTGGGGCGGGTTCTTGACCAATTCTTCCTACACCAACTTGCAAGTTTTGTTCGTTAATTGCTCTTGTTACATCTTGCATTGTTAGATTACGAGCCGCTAATTTATTAGGGTCGATCCACAGGCGCATAGCATAGCGTCTTTCCCCAAAAATTCGCACGTCGCCCACGCCTTTTACTCTTTTTAAAGTATCTGCTAAATAGATGTCGGCGTAGTTGCTTAAAAATATGGTATCGTATTCTTTATTTTCGGTAAATAATCCTATAGCCAGCAGCAGGCTGTTAGATTGTTTTGTAACTGTAACTCCTGTGCGTTGTACGGCATCTGGCAGTTGTGGTTGAGCGACTGCAACTCGATTTTGCACATCGACGGCGGCGATATCTTTGTTGCGGGAAGTATCAAAGGTGGCTGTAATGGTGCTAGTTCCACTGTTAGTGCTACTGGAAGTTAGATATTTTAGTCCTTCAATGCCGTTGATTTGCCTTTCTAGGATGTTTGTTACCGCATTTTCGACAACTTCAGCATTGGCACCGCTATAGTTTGCTGTGACGTTGATTTGGGTGGGGCTGATGTCGGGGAAGCGTTCGATCGGCAATGTGGGAATGCTGATTGCGCCTACCAAAATAATAATTAAGGCGCAGACGCTAGCAAAGACTGGTCGTTTAATAAAGAAATCTGCAAACATTATTTGGGTAATTGGTAATTGGTAATTGGTAATTGGTAATTGGTAATTGGTAATTGGTAATTGGTAATTGGTAATTGGTAATTGGTAATGGTAATTGGTAATTGGTAATTGGGTGGGGAAAAATAAACATTAAATGGGTCGGGCGGGTTTTGCCTTCATCTTCGGGCTGATCTCATAGATTATTAGCTAAACCCGCCCCTACGAGCGATCGGGATTTAAGGATTAAAGGATGAACAGGATTAATTTTAGTCATCTTCAATTCAATCCTATTAATCTTCAAAATTCTGTAAATCCTGATTTATACCCAATACGGTACTATCCTGTGAAAAATAGATACTGCGATTGCTTCGTTCCTCTCTTCGGACAAAAAAGCGTTAACAATCGCGTATTGGATTTAGACCTTAATTTTTCCCACCCACGGGTAATTTTTTACCTTCGTCAACAGCTTGCTCTTGAGCAATAATTGGAGCGCCGTCAGTTAAGTTGAGAATGCCTGCTACAATCACGTTTTCTCCGGCTTGCAAACCTTCGATAACTTGATAATTATTTCCCTGAATGGTTCCCAATTTCACTGGTTTTTGCCGCGCGACTAAAGGCGGCATTCCCGGTTTTTGCTGTTCCGGCTTTTGAGCTGTGAAGACAAACGTTTGCCCGCCCAAGCGAGTGACTGCGATGACTGGAACTAAAATTCCCGGCTTTTCTTGCCAGATGACTTTAGCTTTGACAAATTGCAGGTTGAGCAGTTCGCCGCTGGGATTGGGAAAGGTGGCTTTAGCTAAGATTGTTTGGGAATTGGCGCTGACGTTCGGGGAGATAAAACTGATTTGACCGCTCGCGATCGCCTTGCCTTGATTATCCAGCATTTCTACGGGCAGCCCTAAGCGTAGTTGAGGCTGACGCTCTAAAGGAATTGATAACCGCAAGTCTAGCAATTTGTTCTCTGTCAAAGTGGCGATCGGGTCGCCTTTTTTTAAGTAATCACCCACTTTCACTGGTATGTCGCCGATGACTCCGGCGAAGGGCGCGGTGACAGCAGTTTCTTGCAGTTGTATTTCAAAGCCGCGCACTTGGGCTTGAGCTTGGGCAACTTGCGCTTCGGCTTGATCTATCTGCTCTTGGCGAGTGCCGTTGGCTAACTGGGCTAATTTGCTCTTGGCTTGTGCGACTTCGGCTTCGGCTTTGGCTATTTCTTCTGGGCGCGCACCGTTTTGCAATTGCCGCAAGGCTTGCTGCTGCTGTTGCAAGGCTGCTGTGCGCTGCTGGATCTGGGTTTGCCTGTTTTTTTGGCGCTGATCCAACCGCCTTTGAGCTTCTCGGAGGTTGGCTTGGGCGCTGGTTTGTTTTTGGATGTATTGCTGGAGGGTGTTTTGTGACTCTGCGCCTTCTTTTGCCAATGCTTGATATCTGGCCAACTGCTGGCTGGCTAACTGTGCTTCGGCTTTGCTTGCCTCTATTTGGGCTCTGGCTTGGGCGATGTCTTCTAAGAGAGTTCCGCTTTGGGCATCGGCTAGGTTGGCGATTGCTTGGGCGACGCGGGCTTGGCCTTGGGCAACTTCTTCTGGGCGATTGCCCGATCGCAGTTGGGCTAGGTTGGCTTGGGCTTGGGCGACTTGGGCTTGAGCTTGGGCGATTTCTTCTGGCCTGCTGCCTGCTTGCAATTCGGCTAAATGGGATTGAGCGCGAATCAGGTTGGCTTGGGATTCCCTCAAGTCAGCTTGGGCGCTGTCGCTTTTCATCCTGGCGATGGCTTGCCCTTTGTTTATGAAGTCCCCGGATTTGACAAAAATCTGCGTGACTAGCCCTTCTGTTTCGGGTTTGATTTGTACAGAACGCTTGGCTTCTAGGCTGCTGACAAATTCCGAGGCATCTTGGACTGAGCTGGTTTGTACGGCTGCGAGCTTGACTGGTATGCCTTGGGGTTGGGCTGCTGCTGCCGGTTGCTGTGCGCGATTATGACCCGATTGCCACGAGTACCAGCCGAAACCTGCTGCGCCTGTGGCGATCGCGATCGCAGCAATTAGGGGCCAGCGCGATCGTGGTTTAGCAACAGGTTCGGGGCGATCATCGGCAACGGTGGCAGAATCCTCATCCTCCGGTTGCTCGCTGTCTGCATCCGTTAGGTGCAGTTCCGGTGTGGGAGATTTTTGCTCTTCAGCTTCAACGACGGATTCTGGGGATTTAGAATAACTCATTGGCAGCACCACTTAGATTTTTTTTAACTTCTGACTTACTGAGACTTGGGCGGAATATTTGATTCTCCGGCGTTCCCCTCAAACATGGGGGAATAAGGACAAGCGATTTTAAACAGGATGGAATCGGGAAAGTACCTTTTTAATGAGGTTGGGGTATGTGCAGGGCTTTAGTCTGATCACAGTTAGCCAAGCCAGGGAGTGATTCTTTTTAGGAAAGCTTCTTGTTATCTCTCAAAAGTTACGATGGCAGGGAAGATTACACATCCTTCTTATGACTCACCTGAGTGGGTGAGTTGGAAGGATTTTCCCTTGGAGTCGGCGGATTCAGCGAAGGTTGGGGAGTCGCGCACTCCTGCGATCGCACTTTTTTCCTTGGCTAGTTGCTCGGTTAACCACTCTATCTCTGACGCCAGCACTGACTTGCAGCGATCGCGAGAGGCAAATTGATAGTCGTCGGTTAGTGGATATTCGCTCTTGAGGCTTTCGATGTAGTCTTGCCTGGTGTAACAGGCTCGCAAGCGGTGTTCCAACAATTTCAGCCGTTCTGCAGGTTCTAAGTCGCCAAAAAAGAAAAACTTGATTTGGAACCGGGAACCACTGTTAACCCAGCTTTCTTGAGGGTGTTCGAGCATTTTTTGCCGCCACAGTTCGCGCCCTTGGGCGGTAATTCCGTAGATTTTGCGCGGACAGCCCGCATCTCCGGCTTCTTCGGCTATTACCGAAATCTCGCCTCGCTCTAACAAGCGCTTCAGCAGCGGGTAAATCGCTCCGTAGTTGACGCTGATGCAACTGCTCATAAACAGCTCCAGTTGTTGCTTTAGCCGATAGCCGTGCAGGGGTTGCCGCTGTAGCAGCCCAAGGGCTGATAATTCAAGCATTTATATCAATTTGATATTATAGTCTGGATTATATCACTATAGCTGACTCAAGGGCGATCAGGTAAATACCGAGTTTAAAAGAAAATTTAGAGTCCCCAGCATATTAAATAATATTTGTCAATATTCTTAAGATATACTTTTTGAGTTTAACAAAGGGCGATCGCTTTACTTTTTATTATAAAACCCATTTGAGATATAAGAAGAGTGCTAATTTACCTCGATTTCGGTCAGAGGAACGGGAACATCTCCCTTTTGACACAAGTGAGATGCCGCCTGGTCTTTGATGTCTCGGAAGTGCTTCAATAGACTCTGCTCAATAAGTCTGATTTCTGCCACATATCTCTTCTTGGTAATGTACGGATATGTGAGATTTTCGCTCTTTGTTGAGGTAGAAAAAAAAGCAACGCAGCCTACGGGTAGTTAAACCCAGATGTTTTTCCCTGCCATTAATCATCCTCGAAGAGGATTTTTAAGGGATAATTTCCCCGATTATATGCTATTAATATGACACAAAGAGAGTGATTTATCTTGAGCATCAAACCAAAGATTAACGCCCTGTAATCACTTGAAGTACCCACCCAAAAAGCATCACGCTCAAGAAAATTACACCTCCGACAATTAAGATCAAACCCAACAGCAAAGCCGCCACAAATAACCAGTCGGCTTTTTTGCCTTGTTCCGGGGAACCTAAATGAGCATCCAGCAATTCTATATTTTTGACATTAGCTTTCCAAGCAACATCCAACAAATCTCCGGCCACCGGTACTGTACCAGCAACT
>JARCMA010000404.1 GCA_030248405.1 Microcoleus sp. MP8IB2.171 | reverse complement strand
GGGAGAGGGGGAGAGTGGGAGAGTGGGAGAGTGGGAGAGGGGGAGAGTGGTGATGACTTTCGATCGCTAACCAATTACTTTTGATTGATGAAGACAATGACAGAAAATAACGAGGAATATTGCAGCGAAGGCTTGAGCGCTTGCGTCCAAAGCCTGGGAATCGCTCAAATCGAGCGGCATATTTTTATCTGTGCCGACCAAACCGTGCCCAAGTGCTGCGATCGGCAAACGAGTCTGGTGGCGTGGAATTACTTAAAAAAACGCTTGCAAGAATTGGGGTTGGACAAGCCAATTGCCGATCGACCAACCTGTGTCTTTCGCACCAAAGCCAATTGCCTGCGAGTGTGCGCGTCTGGCCCGATTATGGTAGTCTATCCAGACGGAGTGTGGTATCGCGACGTTACTCCACCCGTCATTGAGAGAATTATTCAGGAACATCTCCTAAACTCAAAGGTAGTTCAAGAATACGCTTTCTTGACTCATCCTTTGCCTGTGCCTGCTGAGGCGGAGCCAAACATTTAAGTATAGCGCTGTTTAAAGTACAGGGTTATAGGTAAAGTGTTAAATTTAAGGTTAAGGGTGAGAATTTGAGACAGTTTGGCTTCCGGGCGATCGCACCTGCTACAGTTCAATAAAACTGTAGTTAGGTTCTTGTCTTCCTTGTGCGGCTTCCCGTGTTCCTTGTGTTTCTCAAAAGGTACAGTAAAAAAAATCGATCGGAGGAACTGTGAAATTTTGTGCAAAAATTTCTCAGTGGCAGACACTAAGCAGGTTGCCAAACTACACTAGAAACAGTTAAATACGTAAGTAGGGAGTCTGCTTAAATTTCTCTATATCAGAAGTATCATTTAAAACCGGGGCATTAACCTGAAATTGAACCGATCGAGATTAAAGATATTTAACTTGCGCTCTGTTAGGGAATCTCCAATCAATCAAGGCTGATCTTGACAGGGCGATCGTCGATTACAGGTTTGGGCTGCGTTCCAGGTCGTAAGACACTCACAAACAGCAGTCAATTATAGGTTGGAAAGCGGTAATACCCGCCCCGCTTTCCCTCACCGCCATCCCTTCAGCCGACCGTCGTCCTCCACCCCCAGCCGGGTGGCGGGGGACTGACGGAAAAGACAGAAGTGAAAACAAGGAAGCGTGCGGGATACTTTAGCGGGAATAAACATGACAAAGGACAACAATTCAGGAGAGCAAAAACGGCTGATGCTGGTTGACGACGACCCCAACTTGATCTTGCTGGTCAAGGACTACTTGGAGTTTCGGGGTTACAACGTCATTACAGCAGAAAACGGCAGAGACGCTCTGGAAAAACTAGAACAAGAAGTTCCCGACTTGATTATCTGCGATGTGATGATGCCGGAAATGGACGGCTACACTTTAGTCAAACACATCAGAGAAGACCCTCGCACTAGCTGGATTCCGGTTCTTTTCTTGTCCGCAAAAGGTCAAAGTTCAGACCGAGTAAAAGGCTTGAGCACTGGGGCTGACGTTTATATAGTCAAGCCTTTTGAACCAGAAGAACTGGTAGCCCAAGTGGAATCTTCTCTGAAAGCAGCATCCCGCTTGATTCGCCACTCAAATCCCGGTATGGAGAGTGGCCCCAAAATTAAGGCGCGCCGCAATGTCGAATTGACTCCCACTGAGTTAAAGGTGGTACAGTTGCTAGCGCAGGGTATGGCAAACCGCCAGATCGCAGACGTGATGAATGTCAGCCAGCGGACTATCGAAAGCCACGTCAGCAATATGCTGGGCAAAACAGGTCTGCACAACCGGACAGAGTTAGCTCGCTGGGCTCTTGAAAGCAAAAAGGCTTGAGCGGAGGTAGTCTGCGCTATGAAATCAGGGAGCAAAATCTACTGCTATGCGCTTCGGTATGCCTGCTTGGCGGTAGGGCGGTACGGCGGTAGTTTGAAGGCGCCATTAACCTTGACACGGCAGCCGGTATTGAGTTACTAGGCGTATAGTTTGTGAGGGCCCCTCGCTCAAATGCGAGCAGGGTTAAAAGAACCCTCTGGCGGTAGAGCCGAAAATATGAAATACTGGGGAGATGGAGTTTTCTGAAGTCTAATCTATTGCCTCAGTTAGCTCCATGTTGCTAAAATGTGATATTTAGATTAACTTCTTTCTACAATTATTAGGTCTAAGTTTCTATGACAAACTTAATGAACCGCCTTTCTATTTTTGTGGACGGGAACAATATGTTCTACGCTCAACAAAAGAACGGTTGGTTTTTTGATCCTCGCAGGGTGCTCGAATATTTCAAAACTTCGCAGCCGAATGTCATCTTGATCAATGCTTTCTGGTATACGGGTTTGAAAGACCCGCAAGATCAAAGGGGATTTCGAGATGCTTTGATTAGTCTGGGTTACACGGTTCGCACTAAGATTCTTAAGGAATATTACGATGATGCTTCGGGCAGATATTCTCAAAAAGCTAATTTAGACATAGAGATTGTGGTTGATATGTTTAATACCGTGGATCAATACGACCAAGTTGTGCTGTTTAGCGGGGATGGAGATTTTGAGCGGGCGATCGAGCTACTGCGCTCGAAAAATACTCATATTACTGTGGTATCAACCGAAGGAATGATTGCTAGAGAGTTACGAAATGCTACAGATAGGTATATAGACCTAAATGAAATTAGGGAACATATCGAAAAAATGGATTATTAGTCAGTTGACAGTTGACAGTTGACAGTTGACAGGGAAGCAGTCCGATTTCATTAATCATTAGTCATTGGTCATCAGTCATTAGTCATTAGTCATTAGTCATTAGTCAGCAGTCAGGCGTTATGGGTTATTGATTATTAATTATTTGTTATGGGCGCGAAGCACAAGACTGGTGACTGGCACTAATTGCCCAGAACAACGGACAAGTAAAAATCAGGAAAACACTTTTTTAGAGCTATGAAAACTCAACCAAGTCAAGACCGGATTATTATTTTCGATACGACTTTGCGGGACGGAGAACAATCTCCGGGTGCATCTCTGAATGGGGATGAAAAGCTGACGATCGCTCGCCAGTTAGCGAGATTGGGCGTGGATGTGATTGAAGCGGGTTTCCCTTTCACCAGCCCGGGAGATTTCGAGGCTGTCCAAAAAATAGCCCGATCGATTGGTACGGAAAATGGGCCGACAATTTGCGGTTTAGCACGGGCGAGAAAGCCGGATATTAAAACAGCAGCCGAAGCTCTGAAACCAGCGGTAAATTCGCGAATTCATACGTTTCTGGCGACATCTGACATTCACTTGGAATATAAGCTGAAAAAGACACGGGCTGAGGTTCTGGAAATTGTGCCGGAAATGGTAGCCTATGCTAAGTCTTTTGTGGAAGATGTCGAGTTTTCGCCGGAAGATGCTTGTCGTTCGGAACCAGAGTTTTTGTATCAGGTTCTGGAACGGGCGATCGCCGCCGGTGCAACTACTGTGAATATTCCCGATACTGTCGGCTACACAACTCCGAACGAGTTTGGGGCTTTGATTCGGGGAATTAAAGAAAACGTGCCGAATATCGATCGCGCAATTATTTCAGTTCACGGTCACAATGACTTAGGATTGGCTGTTGCTAACTTTTTGGAAGCGGTCAAAAATGGCGCAAGACAGCTAGAATGCACGATTAACGGGATTGGCGAACGCGCTGGAAATGCGGCTTTGGAAGAATTGGTAATGGCGCTTTACGTGCGGCGGCAATATTTCAATCCGTTCTTGGGCCGGCCAGCAGATTCCGAGGAACCGCTGACAAATATTGACTCGCGCCAACTTTACAAAACTTCCCGCTTGGTTTCCAATTTAACGGGGATGTTGGTGCAGCCAAATAAAGCGATAGTCGGGGCTAATGCTTTCGCCCACGAGTCGGGAATTCACCAAGACGGAGTGCTGAAAAATAAGCTGACATATGAGATTATGGACGCTGAGTCGATCGGCTTAACGGAAAATCAAATCGTACTCGGCAAATTATCCGGCCGCCACGCTTTTCACACTCGCTTAAAAGAGTTGGGTTTTGAAATGGCAGACGATGAGCTAAATAAAGCTTTTGTCAAATTTAAGGATTTAGCGGACAAGAAAAAAGAGATTACCGATTGGGATTTGGAGGCGATCGCCAACAACGAATGCCACCAAGCACCGGAACTGTTCCGGTTAGAATTGGTGCAGGTTTCCTGCGGCGACAAATCTCGCCCCACAGCAACCGTCACGGTGCGGAATCCATCGGGAGAAGAATTGACCGATGCTGCGATCGGAACTGGGCCTGTGGATGCGATTTACAGGGCAATTAACCGGGTGGTAAACGTACCGAACGAGTTGATCGAGTTTTCCGTACAGTCGGTGACAGCGGGAATTGATGCGATCGGCGAAGTGACAATTCGCTTACGTCATGAAGGCAAAGTATTTTCCGGCCACTCGGCAAATACCGACATCATAGTCGCCTCCGCAGAAGCATACATCAGCGCCTTAAATCGACTGTACGTGTCATTGCAGCCTGAAAAATCCTCCGAACAGCCAACTGCGATCGGAAATCAAGTTGTTGCAAAAGCACAGCGCTGATAAATTTATTGTCAGCTATTTTTCTTGAAATAAACCGCAGACGAACCCAGAGCAAAGCAGATAACTCTCAATGAATCTGCGTTAATCCGGGTTTATCTGCGGTTTAAAATTACTTTTTTTACTAATAACCAACTCTTGAAAAATGCAAGACGAAACTTTAAAAAAAGAGCGACAATTCCACGATGCTTGGGCATCCACAATCGATATTGACGGCATTCGAGTCAATGATTACTTTGAAGCTTGTACCGCCCCAGAAAATAGATTTATCGTCCAGCAAATGGGCGATATTACAGGCAAACGCCTGTTAGATTTAGGCTGCGGCGCGGGAGAAAATAGCGTTTATTTTGCTAAAAACGGTGCAAATTGTGTGGCTGCGGACTATTCTCAGGGCATGGTAGAAGTTGCTCTGAAATTGGCAGAGAAAAACGGCGTAAAAATAGACGGCTGCACGGTGAATGCAATGGCAATGGATTTCCCGGACAATAGTTTTGATATTGTTTATGCTTCTAATTTGCTGCACCATTTGCCGGAACCGGAAAAGGCAATTCGCGAAATGCACCGCGTGCTGAAGCCTGGGGGAAAAGCTTGTTTTTGGGACCCGATGAAGCACAATCCGGTGATTAATGTTTACCGCAGAATGGCGACTGAGGTGCGGACTGAGGATGAAACTCCTTTGGATATTAATATTGTGATTTTTGTCAAGTCTTTGTTTTCGGAGACGGCTTACGATACGTTTTGGCTGACGGCGCTGTGGATTTTTTTACGCTTTTATTTAATCGAAAAAGTGCATCCGAATGATGAGCGTTACTGGAAAAAAATTATTATTGAACAAGAGAGATTGAAACCGGAATATTCTCGATTAGAAGGGTTAGATGGGTTTTTAAAGAAGTTGCCTTTGATGAAGCGGTTGGCTTGGAATTTGGCTGTGGTAGCAACAAAGTAGTTAAAAGAAGGAAGAAGGAAGAAGGAAGAAGGAAGAGGGAAGAAGGAAGAAGGAAGGGAAGCATCTCAGTTTTGCAAAAAGCATTTTTTTATTATAGTG
>JARCMA010000403.1 GCA_030248405.1 Microcoleus sp. MP8IB2.171 | reverse complement strand
CGGAACCGTTACTTTGTGCGTTAGCAGCCAAGTAGAAAATAACGCCGCAGGACAAGAAGAAGCCCAATTGCATTTTGAAATTGCCGACACGGGCCCCGGCATTTCTCCATCTGAACTTCTTACATTATTCCAGCCATTCGTGCAAACCGAAACAGGTCGTAAATCTATGCAGGGAACCGGGCTAGGATTGCCGATTAGCCAACAGTTTGTTAAGATTATGGGAGGTGATATTGCTGTTGAAAGTCAACTCGATCGAGGCACAACTTTCACCTTTAATATCCAGGTTAACTTAGTAACAGAAAGTGACGAACAAGAAAAATCTGCGTTTAAACAAGTTATTGCTTTAGAAGCCGGACAGCAAACTTATCGGATATTAGTAGTTGAAGATGTAGCGGAAAATCGTCAACTGCTGCTTAAGCTGCTCGCACCGCTGGGATTTGAAGTCCGCGAAGCAACTAACGGTAAAGAAGGAGTTGCTTTGCAGTCTACTTGGAAGCCGCACCTGATTTTGATGGATATGCTGATGCCAGTGATGGACGGCTACGAAGCTACAAAACAGATCAAGCAAACTCCAGAAGGTAGAGAAATAATAATTATTGCCCTGACTGCGAGTGCTTTTGACGAGCAGCGAAAAATAATTTTGTCTGCTGGTTGTGACGATTTGATCTGTAAACCGTTTCGGGAAGAGGTACTATTTGAAAAGATAGCGCATCACCTGAACCTGCGTTATATTTATGAGGAAGAAAACTCATCTACTTCTGGTTGTACACCGACACTGCTTCAAAGTTTGACCACCGAGGATTTGAGTGTAATGTCCACAGACTGGGTGGTCGAGTTGCACCGGGCAGCACTTTGTGTTGACGACAACCGCATCCTCGAACTGATCAAGGAAATTCCCGAAACTGAGGCAAATCTCGCTAACGCTTTAACAGATTTAGTCGATAATTTTCGGATAGATATCATTATTGATTTAACTCAATTATATTATGATGAACGACCATCCATTACCAGCGACTCTTAAAGACATTCTGATTGTTGACGATATGCCGGACAACTTGCGACTTTTATCCATTATGCTGGGTTCCCACGGGTATCAAGTCAGGAAGGCTATTAACGGACAATTGGCTCTGCAAGCGGCACAAATATCTCCTCCCGATCTAATTTTACTAGATATTAATATGCCGAAAATGAACGGCTATGAAGTTTGTGAGAAGTTAAAGTTAAGTGAAAAAACTAAAGATATTCCGGTAATTTTTATTAGTGCGCTAGATGATGTACTGGAAAAAGTTAAAGCTTTTCAAGTAGGAGGAGTAGATTATATTACTAAGCCGTTTCAAGTAGAAGAAGTCTTGGCCCGCGTGGAAAGCCAACTTTCCCTGCGTTCGCTGCAATCTAAACTGCAACAGCAAGCCAGAGAATTGCACGATCGCAATTCGAGATTGCAGGCAGAAATCGCGGAACGGCAGCGGGCTGAAGAATCAGTCCGGTTTTTGCTGGAAACGACGCGGGCGATCGGCGAAGCTGTAGACTTTCACTCAGCTTTAGAAGTAATTCTGCACCAAGTTGCCGAAACAATCGGATGGGATGTAGGAGAAGCTTGGATTCCCGATGCAGAAGGAAATGTCCTGCAATCTGCCCGGGGCTGGTATGCCAGCAACGCGAACATGGAATCGTTTCGCACCCAAAGCGAACAACTGACATTTCCCATGAATATTGGGCTGCCAGGACGAGTTTGGGTATCCAAGCAACCGGAATGGGTTGAAGATAGTTCCCTGGGCTACCCGGATTTTATCCGAAGTGAAATAGCACTAGAACTTGGATTTAAAACGGGTTTTGGCGTGCCGATTTTGGTAGGCGATGAAGTATTGGCAGTGCTAGTTTTCTTTAAAAGTTCGCCCGGTGGGAAAGACGCGCGATTTATAGATGTTTTTCATGCTGTCGGCACTCAATTAGGTTCTTTGATTCAGCGCAAACAAGCAGAAGAATCGCTGCGGATTGCTGAAGAAAAATACCATAGCATTGTAGAAAATGCGATGGAAGGAATTTTTCAAAGCACTCCTTCAGGACGCTATCTCAGCGCCAATCCAGCTTTGGCAAAATTGTACGGTTACGACTCGCCAGAGGAATTGATGTCCTGCATTAAAAATATTTCTCAGCAACTGTATGTTGACCCGGAACGCCGCCTCAAATTCGTGGCGGCTATTGATGCAGAAAATGCGGTTTCTGGGTTTGAATCTATGGTAATCTGCAAAGACGAACGCCGGATTTGGGTGTCAGAAAATGTCCGGGCGGTGCGGGATGCACAAGGCGATTTGATGTACTATGAAGGTACGGTTTCTGATATTACAGAGCGCAAATCAGCGCAAGAAGCGCTAAAATTTGAGCAGGAACAAAGCGAGAAGTTGCTGTTAAATATTTTGCCGAAACCAATAGCAGAACGTTTGAAAGCTCAGCAAACTACAATTGCTGACAGTTTTGCCGATGTAAGTGTTTTATTTGCTGATATTGTTGGCTTTACTGAGCTATCGGCGAGAATGTCTCCGACGGAACTGGTAAAGCGATTGAACGTGATTTTTTCCCACTTCGACCAGTTAGCTGAAAAGTACGGTGTGGAGAAAATTAAGACTATTGGCGATGCTTACATGGTAGT
>JARCMA010000402.1 GCA_030248405.1 Microcoleus sp. MP8IB2.171 | reverse complement strand
CTTTCAAACAAGATTGAATCTGCCGCCGCCGTCCCACAAAAGCTTCGCGAGTTGGCACTTTCACATTCTGCCCCGCAGCATCCAAAAACTGTTCTGTAACCGTCGGTTTCGGTGCGCGTTTGCGCCCGCGAGTCTGCAAAGTTGTCACCAAATTTCCCGGCAAAGTTCCTGCCACATAAAGCCTGAGTAAATGCCAATCCCGCGCCTTGTTTGAAATCAAAGCTTGATAAGTTTTTGCCAAAGCCTCCGTCAATCCATAGCCCGCCGCCAAACTAGAATACAGTGCCGCCGCCGCCGCCGTCGCATCCCCATCTGCCACCTTTTTCCCCCAACCCAAAACCGCCTTAGCCCCGAAACTCAGCAACTCTTCAGCCAAAGAAGGAACCGATCCAGCTTTGCCACTTTGTCCCGTGCGGCAACCGGACAAAAATAGTAATTTAGGCAGCCGAGATTTAAACGATAGAGCAATATCTTGACCGCTAGCTAGATAAGTTTCACCAGTCTCTGTCTCTGTACAAAAACGCGGTTGTCCGCTATCATCAATTGTCGCATGACCAGTCAAATGAAAAACATCAAAATATCCCTGACTGTGACTATCAATTAAATATCCCAATTCTTTCAAACAGCCGCTTTCTTCAACTACCAGCGCTAAAGGTTGCCGCGCCGTTGCTGTGAGAATTAATCCTTCTTCCTTCTCAAAATCCAGCACAGGTGTTGTATCTGCGGGCGAAGCTGCCATAAACAAGAGATTGAGCGCTCGATTTTCCGGCTTTCCCTCATCAACCGACAACTTTTTAATGCTATCAGAAGACACCCAGCGAGTGGGAATAATCGGCTGTGGTTTTGCCACTAAAAAATGCTTACCATCGTGCAGCACTTCCCAAGGTAAATGAGCGAGTCTTTCTGCCGCAGCAATCGCTAAAATAACCCTTTCCCCCGCCAACTCTTCGAGTTTTTGATAAAACAGGCGTTCCGTGCCATCCAGCCAGTCAAACAAGCGTTTTCCAGTAACAGCATAGTCTTCGGGCAATCGAACATAATAATCTCGTTCGACAAGTTGAATTAAATCAGCAATTGCTGTCAAAGACAGCCGCCGCGAGCTATAATTGTTAGGATTGTCTAAAAAATAGCGAAATTCGACATAATCGCCTTGAACAGTTTTGAGGTCGAGGTGCAGGATTTTCACGGTAGGGAGTTATATAAGGTTAAGAGGTGATGCTTTCTCTGACAGCAGGCCAGAGTTTTAAGCTCTAGCTCAATAAAATATTTTGAATCAGGTTAAAGATGACTTCTCCGTGGTTTTGCTCGTTTCAGGATATTTTTCTGATTTAGTATTTGTAGGGTGTGTCGCCCAAAAAAATGCCTAGATTCGATCGACCATCGAGCGATCGACGCACCTGACAGGATAGTATGTGTAGGGTGTGTCGCCGGCGATAAATGCGTATATGCGATAACTATTTTGCAAGGTGCGTCGCTTTGAGATTGTCTATTTCATTTAGGGATTTTTCGTGGCGACACACCCTACAACGCCGACTATCCGTTACATCCCGTACCGTTGCCGAACTGCCTTCTATTCGTCTAAAATTTGCTTAATTTGGTCGATCGTCGCATTTTCCAACAGCAACCGCCGCCCGCGCCGCCCAACCAGCAAAACTTTCTCAATCTTTTTACCAGACTTGCCTTTTTTATATTCTTGATACCACTTGCGAATTTGTTCTGCGATTGCGACAGTTCCGCCAACAATACCCACAATAGCGCCAATAGTTACGAGAATTACCTCTTTTTCATCATCTCCGGCTGTTTCCCAATTTCCCGACAACCCAGAAATCGCAAAGAATTCCTCCGTCGCCGCAACTGCATCTTGTCCTTCGACGCTGATTTGAATATCTGCCATGACTTTTTCTCGCCACTCGTGAGTTATTTAATTATATCTGTGCGACTAATATCTGCGCGATCGCACTTCCACCTCCCTCCCTCATCCCTTCAATCCCGTCTCCCGCAGCAGAGAATCAGCCCAAGCAGCATCGGGCTCCGATAGCGCAGGCACGGGATCGGGCGTATAATCTAGGGTAAAATCATATCCGGCGCGATCGTACACTGTATTCAACAACGCCTGTAAATCCACAATTGGTTCCACATCGCCTCCCCGCAAAGGCAGCGCAAAAGCCGGAATCACATCTGGTATATTAAACAAATACAAATCAGCCGTAGGGCGACAATCTCCCCGACTCACCAAAATTCGATAATTTCCCTCAATATCGTTCCCAAAAACAGGCAGAGGTTGGTAAATTCGCAGCAAGTCAATTTCCACTAAGTGCGATCGGCTTCCAAGCACCTTATCCCGCTTTTCCTCATACATATCCCGCCCTTTCCCCGGACGTTTATTAGCAGGAGAAAGCACCTCAATCACCGTCACAACTTCTTTACTTGCGATATCTGTAATCTCCAAATACGCTTCTCTCACCTCCTCAAACATCGGTAATCCGACTTTCAAAGGCGTAGCAGTTCGTGTCGCGACAGCTACAGATGAATTTGAATTTCTGGGAGTAGGATTGCG
>JARCMA010000401.1 GCA_030248405.1 Microcoleus sp. MP8IB2.171 | reverse complement strand
CAACCGCCACATCGGTGAGGACATAAATAACTTCATGAATAGAGCCGATACCCGTACTGCATCAATGGTTTGATTCCCGTTATGCAACTGTCAACTGTCCACTGTCAACTGTCCACTGCTATACCTCCGCAATTGGCTGATCATTTTGCTAGCAGTTAGAGAGATTTGACACATAATTTATCACATTATCAACTCAGCTTTTTTCCTAGGTTTTTCTAATATAGAGTAATCTTAAATGAGTCGTAAAAATTTCACTCCACCTCAACCATCCCCTTGGTAAAGGGAGGGAGGAATAAATTCACAAATAATTTAGAATTGCTATAGAGCTAGAAGATTAGGGCGGGTTAGAGCACCCTAATTAATTTATGAGTAAAGACGAAAAGTGCTGAAATCATTTCCGCTGGCATGGGAATAATAAATTTTCCTGTCCAGTACCCGCGTCCGCGATCGTTTTTTGGCGGCCACCTAGTTTTTGAGGCTAAGTTCACTTGATTAATATTCCGAACAGTTTTTCTATAGCCCAATGGCTGATTCTCGCTTGACTTTGATCGACTGTGGATAATTAAATCAATGTCAGATCCACCCCAGGCTTGCATTTAATTGGATTTTTTTATGATCTTTGCCCTGTAAAGCTTGTAGTATCGTTACCCAAACTTTCCTGAGTATTGACTTGATAAGATGATATTATTTTTGAGCGTGCTGCCAACATTCAGAGGATTGGTTGGTTGACAACCCTTAAAAGTTCTGAGAATTAATATAATTAGTGCAGTTTGAAAGATTTTGGAGAGGAGAGATGATCCCTCGGCTTCTCAATAAAACCTGTGATAGACTTCGATCGCGTACTTGTCCCCTACTGTATACCTACGTATATATACTATTAATTAAAAAGATATACTGTAGAAAGTTGCCTACAAAGCGCCAGAAAATATGCACCCCCACCTCCAGCGCCAACTCGAACAGCTCGGTTTAGTCGGCGAGTCTCCCCTTCCCACTGCTGAGCAGTGGCAGCTTTTATTAGAGCAGGTAAGTTGTAGCTATGACCGAGTTCAGAGTCAGCAAAAACTTCAGCAGGAAGATTGTTTTAACTTGGAGACGGTGGCATTAAAGGATTTAACTGACTCGCCCCAGTCCCCTCAAGACTCTCCAACAGCTTCAGAATTCGATCGACTGCGGGCGAGTGTCAACAGTTTGGGGGCGGGATTATGTATCCTTGACGCGAAGGGGTGTGTAATCTCGGTGAATCCAGAGGCAGAACACTTGCTGGGATGGCGAGAGTCGGAACTTGCAGGCGTTTCCCTGCTAGAGCGCATCGGGAAGCAAAAGAAAGGCAACAAATCCCAAGTTTTGACGGCTCCGCAACAGTCGCCAAGCAAGACTGAAGATGCGACGATCGCACCTACACTAGATTTACCAGAGGCGATCGCTTCCAGTCAACCTTGCAACAACTGGGACGACGAGTTTTTGTGTCGCGACGGCAAGATGTTACCAGTTTCCTATTTTTTCCATCCCGCAGTTGAGGGCAGCGAAATATCAGTTTTGGTGTTTTTTGACATTTTTGACATTAGAGAACACAAGCAATCGCTCTCGATACTGCAAGCAGTTCTAAAATCTACAGATGCAGGAATTCTGGCGGTTGACAAAAACGGCAATATATGTAATTATAATCAGAAATTTCTAGAGATGTGGGGGTTGTCCGCCAGCCAAGGAAAGTTGAGCCGATCGACCTTGGACACACTCAAAAACACGATCAAAACAGGATTCCCCTTCGACAGGGAACAATTAAAATACCCGCAAAGATTTCTCCAAAACGTGATAAAAGTGTTGGCAGATTCAGATATTCAAATCAGCGAATTATTAGAATTTAAAAACGGAAAAATTCTGGAATTAAATTCGTTGCCCTCAAAAGTCGGAGCGAAAACAGTCGGTAGAGTCTGGAGCTTTCGAGACGTTACCGAAGTCAAAAAAATAGAAGAATCTTTGCAGTATCGAATAGAATTCGCTCAGTTGATTGCCCGTTTGTCAACCCATTTCATCAGCCAGCCCTTATCAGAAATAGACAAAGGCATCGCTCAAACCCTGGAAGCGATAGCCACCTTGAGTGGGTTTGACCGGAGTTACATCTACCTGTTATCAGAAGACAAAACCCGCGCCGACAAAACCTACGAGTGGTGCGGCGAAAGCATTTCGGCAGTCAAAGACAGCACCGAAAAACAAATAGACATCGCACAAATCCCTTGGCTCGCAGAAAAACTCGATCGCGCCGAATGCCTCTATATTCCCGAAATCGGCGAACTCCCGCCCCCAGCCAAAGCCGAAATAGCCTATTTTATCGGTCAAAAATTAGCCGAATTCCAGACAGACTCCCCATCCAAAACAGTCAATCAAACAGCAACCGCCTTAATACCTTCGATGGGTGCTTCCCTAAATAATTTAGAATTAAAAAAACAGCTAAAAAATATTCAATCGCTGATAATTATTCCCCTAATTTGTAGTAAAAATCTAGTAGGATTTCTCGGATTCGATGGCTTAAAGCAAACAGCAGGTCGAGCAACCGAAATATCCACACAGCTAAAAATGGTAGGAGAAATGCTCGCCAATGTCCTAGAGCGCAAGCGAGCAGAAGCAGCCTTGAGACAATCCGAAACAAAATACCGCAGCATCTTTGAAAACGCAGTCGAAGGCATATTCCAGACAACGCCGACCGGGCACTACCTCAGCGCCAATAGCGCACTAGCCAGAATTTACGGCTACGAATCCTGTACCCAAATGCTTGCCGAACTCACCGATATCAACCGCCAACTTTACGTAAACCCCAAGCAGCGCGCCGAATTTGTGGCGCAATTGGGCCGAAGCCGCCAAGTGTCAAAATTTGAATCCCAAATATACCGCCGAGACGGTAGCACGATCTGGATTTCCGAAAACGCGCGCAGCATCTGCGACGAAAACGGCAGCGTTTTGTACTACGAAGGCACAGTCCAAGACATTACCGATCGCAAACAGACAGAATCCGCCATGCAGTTGGCCCTAGAAGCAGCAGAATCCGCCAACCGGGCAAAAAGCACATTTCTCGCCAACATGAGCCACGAACTGCGAACGCCCCTCAATGCCATCATCGGCTACAGCGAAATGCTTCAAGAAGAAGCAGAAGAATTGGGTAGTTGCGAATCCGTCTCCGACCTCGAAAAAATCTGCAGCGCAGGGAAACACCTGCTGTCCCTAATTGACGACATCCTAGATATTTCTAAAATTGAAGCAGGCCGAATGGATCTCTACTTAGAAAGCTTCGACATCCATAACTTAATTGAAAGTGCTGTTGCCACGGCCAGGCCACTGGTCGAGAAAAATGGCAACACCCTAGAAGTCTACTGTCCCGACAACCTCCACACCATGCACGCCGACATGACCAAAGTGCGGCAAGTGCTGCTTAATTTGCTCAGCAACGCTGCCAAGTTCACACAAAACGGGAGAATTGCGATCGGAGTGGAAAGAATTAAAAATGAACAATTAAAAATGAAAAATCAAGAGGAATCTTCCCAAATTTTAATTTCTAACTCCGAATTTTTAAGTTTCCGCGTCGCCGACACCGGCATCGGCATGACACAAGAGCAATTGGAACGAGTTTTCCAACCTTTCACCCAAGCTGATGCCTCGACTACCCGCGAGTACGGTGGCACCGGTTTGGGACTAGCAATCAGCCAGCGCTTCTGTCAGATGATGGGTGGCAGCATTGAGGTCAGCAGCAGCTTGGGCGCAGGCACCACTTTCACCGTGCTCTTGCCCAGCGCCATCAAACAGCCGGAAATCCCCAACAAAGTCCACGACAGCACTAGCCCTCCGGACGCCCCCGCTGTCGGCACGGTGCTGGTAGTGGACGACGACCCGATCTCGCGGGATTTAATTCAGCGCACCCTCAGTCGCCAAGGACTGCACATAGAAGTCGCCGGCAGTGGTGAGCAAGCTCTCCGGCTCGCTAAGCAACTACGGCCAGACGCCATTACCCTGGACGTGATCATGCCCGGAATGGACGGCTGGGCGGTACTCTCAGCGCTGAAGGCCGATCCTGACCTTGCCGAAATTCCCGTAATCCTGCTATCCTTTGTGGGCAACAAAAGCCTCGGCTTTGCATTGGGTGCCTCGGACTACCTCACCAAACCAGTGGACGGCAAACGGCTGGCTGCCTTGTTGAACAAGTACCGACGCGACCAAGACGGCGTTGCAAGTAACAATTTGACCTGTCAGATTCTAATTGTGGAAGACGACGTTGCCACGCGCGAAATACTGCGATGCGTACTAGAAACACAAGGCTGGGCAGTAACGGAAGCTGACAGCGGACGTGCTGCTCTCGATCGGCTAAAAGTTGCTCGCCCGCACCTGATATTACTGGATTTGATGTTGCCAGAAATGGATGGTTTTGAGTTAATCGGGGAAATTCGCAAATCCCATTCGGGAGATCCTATACCGATTGTTGTGATCACGGGGAAAAACTTGACACCGGCAGAAAGCCAGCAGCTAAACGGCTACGTCGATCGGGTTTTACAAAAGGGAGTCTACAGTTGCGATACTTTGCTGCGCGATGTTCGCTCTATAGTAAATGAAAGGCTCGATCGCAGGTACGACTCGAAAGGCAAGGAGAACACCAATGGCTAAAATCCTGTTGGTCGAAGACAACGAAATGAATAGAGATATGCTTTCTAGGCGTCTGGCCCGCAAGGGACACGAGGTCTTTATTGCTGTTGACGGTGCTGAGGGAGTGTCGATGGCGATGGCGAAAGTACCGGATTTGATTCTGATGGATATGAGTCTGCCAGTGCTCGACGGGTGGCAAGCAACCCAGCAAATTAAGGCGGCCCCTGAAACTAAATCAATTCCGGTGATTGCGCTGACGGCTCATGCAATGGCGGGCGATCGTGAAAAGTGTCTCGCGGCCGGCTGCGACGACTACGACACCAAACCAGTCGAGTTTCCCCGACTTTTGAGTAAGATTGAAACGCTTCTGAAAGAGGCCATGAAATGAAAGGTGATGAGGGCAGCGTGCTGGTTGTTGATGACAATGAGGTAAACCGCGATTTGTTGGCCCGCCGACTTCAGCGTCAAGGCCACGTGGTGACTGTTGCTGAGGATGGTCTCCAAGCTCTGGAAATGATGCGTAGCGAGCCTTTTGATTTAGTTCTGCTGGACATTATGATGCCGCAAATGAACGGCTATCAGGTGCTGGAAAATCTCAAGGCTGACGAGAATTTGCGCCACATCCCGGTGATTATGATTTCGGCGGTGGACGATATCGACAGTATTGTGCGCTGTATTGAGTTGGGGGCGGAGGATTATCTTTCTAAACCTTTCAATCCAGTATTGCTCAAGGCTCGGATTAGCGCTTGTCTGGAAAAGAAGCGGCTGCGGGATAAGGAGCAGGCGTATTTACAGGAGTTGGCTGAGGAAAAGGAAAAGTCCGAGCGTTTGCTGTTAAATACTCTACCGAAGGCGATCGCGCAGCGCCTGAAACACGGGGAAATTACGATCGCAGACAGTTTCGCTGAGGTAACGGTGATGTTTGCCGATTTGGTCGGTTTTACTAAGCTTTCGGCTCATTTATCGCCGGCCCAATTGGTGGAGTTGCTCAACGAGATTTTTTCGGCTTTTGACGAGTTGGCCGAGCGCTACGGACTTGAGAAAATTAAGACGATCGGCGATGCTTATATGGTGGTTGGCGGTTTGCCGACGCCCAGCGACGACCACGCCGAGTCGATCGCCGAAATGGCGTTGGAAATTCAATCAGCAATGACTAAGATACGTACCAAGGGAGGTCAGCCGCTCAGCATTCGCATCGGCATCCACACAGGCCCGGTAGAAGCTGGGGTAATCGGTACTAAAAAATTTACTTACGATTTGTGGGGAGATACGGTAAATACAGCTTCCCGGATGGAATCTCAAGGCGTACCGGGCGGCATTCAAGTGACAGTTGCTACCTACGAGCGTCTGCGGGGTAAGTATGTTTTTGAGGAGCGCGGCGTGATTCCAGTGAAGGGGAAAGGCGATATGATGACTTATCTGCTTGTGGCCCGAAACGCTTAATTAATCATTGGGCATTGGGCATTGGGCATTGGGCATCGGGTATCGGTAACTAATATCAACAGTTAACAGTCAACAGTCAACAGTCAACAGTCAACAAATGAACGTAAATTCTAATCTTTTAATGTACGCTCAATGGGCGGGAATTCTGACAGCGGCTTTGTTTGTTGTAACAATCATAGCATTTATATTCAAATGGGGTTTTCGCTTCCGATTGGTAGGAGTAACCAGCTTTATGGGGGTAATTGCTGCGAGTATATTCGGTCTCGGTTTGGGACTGTTTGCCCGCACCGAAATTCCCGGCGCAGTTCGCTATTCTTTAGTTTACGATACTGGCGGCGCTCAAACAGTAGTTACCGTGCCACCTTCGATCACCGAATCCCAGTTAGAAGCAACGATGCAGCAAGTGGCTGCGGATTTGTACTCTCCAGGGCGCTCTGGACGCGGAAGAGACTACATGACAATCCGAATTCGGACGATCGTACATCCCGAACCGGGACTGTCGCAGCCGCTGTTTTTGGGTGAGGTGAGGCGATCGCTCGCGGTTAGGTATGATGAGAAAATGGCGATCGACATTTTCCCCGAAAAAGTCGCGACTCTGAAAAAATACCAAGCCTAAAAACCAAGGTTCGTAGTGAGGAATTTATTCCTCTCTACCTAATTAAGGTCGTAGGGTGTGTCGCCATTGACAAGCCATAAACTTGACAGACAATTTCATAGCGACGCACCAGACTCAATGTCGAGTCGAGGAATAATAAAAAAATGATTGCAACCACCAAACAAAAAGTAAGTTTTAACGAATTTATTGAAATTTGCCCGGAAGATGGTGTCTATGAATGGGTGAACGGAGAGATTGTCAAAATGGCAACTACCAGAAATCACGATGACGTTGCTGAATTTGCAGACAGACAGTTTTATCAAGAGTGCGATCGGCAAAAACTCAACTATGTAGTAAAACGAGGCATCACTATCAAAACTACCACAAAAGAAGGTAGAGAGCAAGGACGAGTCCCCGATGTCAGCGTCATAGATCGCACTTTGTGGCGTGCCCAACGCAAATCTTACACCGCACTCGAATCGCCGATTCAGTTAGCTGTCGAGGTAGTATCAACTAATTGGGAAGATGATTATGTTGACAAGCTAGATGAATACGAACGTTTGGGTATTGCTGAATACTGGATTATTGATTATTTGGCAATTGGGAAAAGAGAGTATTTGGGAAACCCGAAAATTCCCACGGTATTTGTGTTTTCGCTAAATGCTGAAGGGAAATATCAGCGCACTCTGTTTCAAGGTGACGAACAAATTGTTTCGCCTACTTTTCCAGAATTAGAGTTAACGGCGAATCTGGTATTATTAGCTTAGTGGTAGGGTGTGTCGCCATGAAAAAATCTTAACTACATATCGACAATCTCATAGCGACGCACCGGACAAAATAGTGATTGTAAGGTGTGTCAGGGCCGAAGATTTTAACCACTTACTCAAGGATTCCCCCCTGATGCACCCTACGGTTATACTTATCAAAAAACTCAAAAACACCTAAAAAAATATGACTCAAAATACAGAACAACTACTAACAGACCTCACCGATGCCTTTAACCCATTTTATCCCTTACCAGCAGGCGACCCCCAATATGTTGACTGTGGGGAAGTGCGAGGAGATGACAATATTACCCTAGAGTTGGGCCGCAATATTCAGCGTTCCAAACAAATGACTTATCAGTTGTACGCCGGACATCGGGGTGCTGGAAAATCAACCGAATTGCTGCGGTTAGAGCAATATTTGAAAGAACAAGGTTATTTTGTGGTTTATTTCGCGGCTGACGAACAAGATATCAATCCCGAAGATACAGAATATACAGATATTTTGCTAGCTTGCACCAGGCACTTGTTAGCAGCAATTAAAGATGTCGAACCGAAACCTTTGGGCGATTGGATGGCAAGCCGCTGGAATGATTTAAAAGAGTTAGCTTTGTCAGAAGTATCTTTTGAAAAATTGACCTTAGAATTGCAAATTTCTCAATTTGCCAAGCTGACGGCGAATGTCAGAAACGAACCGACTCTGCGCCAAAAGATTCGAGAAAAAGTTAATCCCTACACATTAACCCTGATTGATGCGTTGAATGAGTTTATTGTCAATGCTAAAAATAAATTGCCTACTAAATATTCCAAACTGGCTGTGATCGCCGATAATTTAGATCGGATTGTGCCGTTTTCCAAAGATTCAGGGGGACGTAGCAATCTCGATGAAATTTTCTTAGACCGCAGCGAACAACTCAAAGCTTTAAAATGTCACATAGTTTACACCGTACCGATTTCGATGGTGCATTCTAACCGCGCTGCCGATTTAAGCAATAATTATAGCAATCCTCCCCAAGTGCTACCGATGATTATGGTACGCAATCCCAGCGGTGAAGTTAACCCACCGGGGCTTGCTAAAATGAAAGAGTTGATTGAGAAACGGGTAAAACAAGTGGCTCCGCATTTATCTTTAGAAACAGAATTTTTTGACACCACAGAAACTCTAGAACGACTGTGTTTGATGAGTGGAGGTCACGTCAGAAATTTGATGTTGATGATGCAAGAAGCTATCAAGAAGACGGATGATTTGCCAATTACAGCGAAAGCAGCGCAAAGGGCAATTACGAATCTGCGGGGTGTATACCGC
Organism: Microcoleus sp. MP8IB2.171; assembly: GCA_030248405.1. GTDB lineage: Bacteria > Cyanobacteriota > Cyanobacteriia > Cyanobacteriales > Microcoleaceae > Microcoleus. Next base: position 830 of record JARCMA010000401.1, on the reverse strand, counting down.
AAAACTGCCGGACAAGATGAATGGTCAATTTTAGCAAAAGTATCTCTTTCTAATCGGATACTGAATGATGAACAGCACCGCAATTTGCTATTCAATCGCTGTATTTTGGAATACAGATACTTGGATGATGAAGACGAAATGCAGTCTTGGTATGATGTTCACCCGCTAATTAAAGGCATTCAGGAATTTAAGGAAGCAGTCGCACTACTTCAAGACGGTTCAATTAAGACCGATCCCCCCTAGCCCCCCTTAAAGAAGGGGGGGACAAGAGAGTTCTTAAAGTCCCCCTTCTTAAGGGGGATTTAGGGGGATCTCCGAGCAATAAACAGTGCTAACTAACTGTATTTCGCTATACTTTAGCCATGAAACCAGAAGTAATTGATTGGGACGAAGATTTACCGCCCGCAGAACCGGAGGAAGAATATCGAGATCTGGTACGCAGTCTCAAGCGGACAAAAGGCTTTGGCTTGTTGTTTGTGGAGTGTTCGCCGGCGGAAGGAGAACGCTGGATTGCTAGAGTTAAAACAGATATTCCGCAGAAAAAAATTGAGGTGTTGCGGCTGAAAGAGTCGGTTTATGACTTTTATAATTTAATTCAAGAGTTGCCAAATCGCGATCGCATCAATGTCCTATTTGTCAAGGGTTTAGAATACTCACTTTATGAATACGAACAGGAGAAAAGGGCGAGAGGCTGGGAAAGTAAGGATATTTACTCTTATAGTTGGCGGGGAGTGCCGCCTGTTTTAATTAATTTAAACCAGCAGCGAGAACGATTTCGAGATAATTTTAAAATTTGCTTTGTTTTTTTGTTGCCTAAATTTGCGATCGAT
>JARCMA010000400.1 GCA_030248405.1 Microcoleus sp. MP8IB2.171 | reverse complement strand
GGGGAATGGGGAATGGGGAATTGGCAAGAGTAGAATTTTTTTTCTTCCTTCTTCCCTCTTCCTTCTTCCCTCTTCCTTCTTCCTGACATCCGTTACATCCGTTACAAATCCGTTGCCGAACTTCCTTCTAATTAAAGCCGAGTTAGCGCCGCTGCTCCTGCTGTGGAAAACTCCGTCAAAGCGCCTAGAGCAACGTTGAACAGGCGGCTTGGTTGCAAGTCTTCTTTGACGAGGTTCCAAAGGCTGCTAACTTCTGCTGTGTGGAGCCGATCGTCCTCAATCAAAGCTAACATTAGCTGGCGTCTCAAAAACGACCCTTCCTCGGACAGCAAAAATTGCAAGCCTAGTTGGGCTGTGGGTAGCAAGTCGAAACTACGATCGGACCTAGCGATCGCGATCATGTCCTCTAACCTATTCCACTGAAATTTGCCATCCTTGAATAATACCTCAATCAGGCGACGGCGCAATGCTGGAGATTCTCCGTTCAACAACCTGCGCGCTACGTAAGGATACGCCACCTCGACTATCTTGAAATCGGGATTCAACGTCAGGGCTAAACCTTCTTCTGTTACCAGAGAGCGAATAATTAAGGCAAATTTCGCGGGGATTCGGAAAGGATAATCGTACATCAACTCCGAAAACTGGTCTGTAATCGTCTTGAAGTTAAAATCTGCCACCTTTTCGCCGACAATATCGCCGAGGACAGATTCCAATGCCGGGACGATCGGCATAATATCTGTATCTGGTGTCAAAAAGCCAAGTTTGATAAAATCCTGGGCTAACTGTAAATAATCTTTGTTAATCAAATGAACGACAGAATCAACCAAATTTTCTTTAGTTGCTTCTTCCATCTGATCCATCATCCCAAAATCGATATAAGCCATGCGGCCATCTGCTAAAGCAAACAGATTTCCCGGATGGGGGTCAGCGTGAAAAAATCCGTGTTCCAGCAACTGCCGCAAACCGCTGCGAACTCCGACTTCAATTAAACTATCGGTATCCAAACCAGCAGCTTTAACACGTTCCATATCTGTCAGCTTGATGCCGTCAATCCATTCGAGAGTCAGAACGCATTTTGAAGTATAGCGCCAGTAAATACTCGGAACTTTTACTGTCGGGTCATCGGCAAAATTTGTCGCAAATTTCTCGGCGTTGCGGCCTTCATTGATATAATCAATTTCCTCGAATAGTTTAATACCAAATTCATCGACTATTAAACAGAGGTCATGACCGAGATTCAGTGGCAGCAAGGGGCCAATCCATCCAGCAGCCCAGCGCATTAGGTAAAGGTCGAGGCTCAAGACTGGCAGCAAATTCGGTCGCTGTACCTTGACTGCGACTGCTTCACCCGTCATCAGACGCGCTTGATATACTTGACCGAGACTGGCGGCGGCGACGGGTTCGGGAGATATTTCGCTGTAGGTTTCGCTAATTTTGCGATCGAGTTCTGCTTCAATAATCTTGAAAGCCCGCACTGAGTCAAAGGGCGGCAATTGATCCTGAAGTTTGATCAATTCTTGGAGAAAGTCTTTGCGGATTAAGTCTGGTCTAGTAGAGAGTGCTTGGCCAACTTTAATGAAAGTGGGGCCCAAGCGAGTGAGTATTTGTCGTAGGTGGGCGGCGCGTTCCGGCTGGTGTGCTGCGACTTCGTGCTGCCAACTGTCCCACAGCATCCCCAGCACGAAGCCTGCAAAAGACCAAATAACGGTAATTGCGCGCCAAATTGCTTTCCAAGGACGGTTGCGGTAATACTGAGCGATCGCTTGTGGATCGTAGCGTCTAGCCTGAGTGAATTGATACTGAGGCACTCGTTTATTTTCCTCTTATCTTCTGAAAATTACAGGTTAAATTGAGAATTGGGCATGGGGCATGGGGCATGGGGCATCGGGCACAAGGAAGTCGAAAGTTAAAACCTTCTTCCCTCGAACCTCTGCCTTCTGGATTGACTCGCCCAAAAACGGGTAGAAGCCCCGACGCCAGGAGTAAAGATCCCCAAATTTTAGACCCAAGTTCAAGCTCCCAGACTCATCTGTGGAGTAAATCTAAAATCTAAAATCTAAAATCTAAAATCGACTGACCGATCGCATTGCAAGTTTTAGGCGAGCGGAAAATGCACCCGTTCGAGGCGGATTGCTAGCCTAAATTTGTTTCTTTTCATTAAATATAGTACATAAAAGTACAAGTGATCGGTCAAAATACTTAACAGCTCTGCCTGACCGCTGCACATTCTCACAGCACTGCAACCCTGCAATTCTTTTCTCCTCCTGCATTTCCCTCGCTGATGCCATCGCGCCAAAGCTACCGGATGCGATCGGCCTTTGCCAAGCAATCTTTCAGCCCATAAATCGTCCGCTCTTGTTGATCCCTCGACAGTTCCGGAAACATCGGCAAAGACAAGACTTGGCCGCAAACTTGCTCAGCCTTTGGCAACTGACCTGCTTGATAAGCCAAAGATTTGTAAACAGGTTGCAGGTGCAAAGGTAACGGATAGTAAACCATAGAACCGATGCCAGCTTCCTGCAACTGAGCCCGCATCCAATCTCGAAAATCGCCAGAGGGATTTTGCGCCTCTTCTGGACTTGTCAGCCGGATCGTGTATTGATTCCAAACTCCTTTTGCTTCCGGCAATTCTTTGGGGAGGGCAACTCCGGGCACGCGGGAAAGAAATTCGCTATAAACGGCTGCTTTCTCCTGCCGCTGCGCGTTCCAACTGTCGAGATACCGCAATTTAATGCTGAGAATCACCGCTTGCAGCGCATCTAAACGGCTGTTGTACCCGATTTCTTCGTAGAAATACCTAGAAGACTGTCCGTGTTCTTTGAGCATTCTCATCGAAGCTGCGAGGGCTGGATCATTTGTCGTCACCGCGCCACCGTCACCGCAAGCGCCTAAATTTTTGGTCGGATAAAAACTGAAGCAGCCGACATGGCCGATGCTGCCGACTTTTCGAGACTGCCACTCGGCCCCGACAGACTGGGCGCAATCTTCAATTACGGCTAAATTGTGTCTAGTCGCAATTTCCATCAACCGAGTCATGTCTACCGGTTGGCCGAAGATGTGCACTGGCATAATTGCCTTGGTTTTGTCGGTAATTGCCGCTTCGAGGAGTTCGACATCCAGATTAAAAGTCTCGCTGTCAATATCGACAAATACTGGAGTTGCGCCGACGGCGCTAATTGTCTCAGCCGAAGCAAAAAAGGTAAAAGGAGTGGTAATCACTTCATCGCCGGGGCCAATTTTGAGAGCTCGCAATGCCAAAATCAGCGCATCCGTGCCGGAGTTACAGCCAACGCACTCGGAAACGCCGATGTAGTCAGCGAACTCTCGTTCAAAACTCTTCACGACTGGGCCGCCTACGTAGCCGCCAGAGGCAAGCACTTTTTGCACCGCAGCGGTTATCTCGTCGCCAATCTGCGCGTATTGGCGGGTTAAGTCGAGGGGGGGAACATTATTCACTCTTCACACCATAAATTTCAAGCATTATCAAAGCAAATTCTTGCAGCAAAACTGTTTCTCAGAAACCTTTATTGCAATATCTTATATTTGGACAGGCAAACAATCACGTTATCTAAAGGGTGGGCCGGTGTTAATTCTGCTAGATTTTACAGATTTGGGTTGGGCTTTGGGGATGGTGGCGATCGCGATCGGGCTTTCGGCGTGGCAGGGATTGGGGCTGGAGGGGGCGATCGCGATCGCGGCGGGGCGCACCCTGATCCAGCTAATCTTAGTCGGGTACGTGCTCGCAGTCATATTTGATCCCGATGGTAAAAATCCTTGGCTGGTTTTAGCAGTTTTAGCAATCATGCTGACAACAGCTAGCATGGTTGCCAGCAACCGCATCAGCAAAAAAATCAAGAACTTACTGCCCTTAGTTTGGGGTTCAATTTTTATTAGTACGGCCTTGACTCTCGCCTATACAAACTTGCTAATTTTGCAACCTGACCCCTGGTACGAACCGCAGTATTTGATTCCCCTAGCGGGGATGATTTTGGGCAATGCGATGAACTCTGGGGCGATCGCCGGCGAAAGACTTGTCAGTACAGTTAACAGCAGCCAGTTAGAAATAGAAACCCATTTAAGTTTAGGATCGACTCCGCAGCAAGCAGTAAAACAGTACCGCAAAGATGCGATCAAAGCTGGATTAATCCCCACATTAAATACAATGACAGTCGTAGGAATTGTGACATTGCCGGGAATGATGACAGGTCAAATGCTGAGCGGTGTCAGCCCGATAGATGCTGCATCTTACCAGATTTTGATTATGTTTGTGTTAGCGCTGGCAACTTTGATCGCAACTCTATTGTTGACTGAGGGATTGTGCCGCCAGTTTTTTAATCAAGACGCGCAATTGATTAAATGGTAAGTTGGTAATAGGTAATTGGTAATTGGGAACACCAGATAGAATATAAATTAACCCGAATTATCGTAGGGGCGGGTTCACCAACATCTCCGATAAAAATGATAAATCTCATAAACCCGCCCCGCCCCAATGACTGATAACTGACAACTCATATAATCTGTACATATAGTCATTTCAAATAAGTATGAGACACTAGACTGCACAATAAGCACGAATAACTTCATCAAGAGATGTGCCAGGAGACGCATACATTTTAGCTCTC
>JARCMA010000399.1 GCA_030248405.1 Microcoleus sp. MP8IB2.171 | reverse complement strand
GGACAGAAGAGAACAGTTTATTTATGACCAACAGGGAGCGATTATTAAGGCTGTTCAGGAAGGCATAGAACAAGGGATAGAACAAGGGATAGAACAAGGGATAGAACAAGGCATAGAACGAGGCATAGAACAAGGAAAGCGAGAAGAGAAGTTGGCGATCGCCAGACAATTAATTTCACAGCTAGATAATGTCACGATCGGCCAAGTTACCGGGCTTAGCGTTGAGGAGGTCCAAAATTTGCGTGAAGCGAAGCTATCCCGAAGGGAATCGGGCGATTCATAGTTTAAAGGAATTGGGTAGAGGAAGTGGAGCTAGACTTAGTGATGAACGGTTTTTGATTATGGATTATAGAAAAAAACTATTGATCCTCGATCTTGATGAAACTTTAATTTATGCTACCGAAGCATCTCTCCCTCGGCAAGCTGACTTTTTAGTGGAGCCATATTACATTTACAAACGACCGTTTCTAGATGTCTTTTTGAAAAATTGCCTAGACTGGTTTGAGGTGGCAGTTTGGACATCTTCTACACCGTCTTATGCGATCGCAATTGTGTCAGCCATCTTTGAAGATCCCAAAACTTTATCGTTTGTGTGGGCAAGCGATCGTTGCACAGTTGCTTACGATCTTGAATGGTTTGAATATTACAATCGCACAAATCTAACAAAGGTCAAGCGCAAAGGGTATTGTCTAGAGTCAATCATTGCAGTGGATGATACGCCTCAAAAGTGGGAGCGCAGCTATGGCAATCTGGTGCGAGTAAACCCCTTTGAGGGGGAGGAGACGGATGATGAATTGAAGTATTTACTGCTTTACTTGGATAAACTCAGATATGAAGAAAATATCCGCAGTGTCGAGAAAAGGTTCTGGCGAAATCGGCTTACCAGATCAATCGGTGAGTCAGATATCTCAAACACGCAGTAAGTCGCATAAAAAATCGATGAAGCGGACGGCATGGGGAGCATCTCATATTTGTAAAAACACTTCTTCTGGCTTCTTCCTTCTTCCTCTTTCCTCGCAGTCTCGGGCCTCAAAACTCCAATTTCTAGCTTGCCTGCTTTCATTGAGATGCTCCCGACGGCATGAATATCTTGGTGCTGAGTTTGATGTTACTTGCCGTCGCCGATCGCCCACCCTCAACCCCTGGATATAGCAGACAGTGGCGCTACCCTCAACTCTGGGCTAAAATAATCAAAAACTATTCACAACAAGCCCAGAGGCGCTGAGGTGACTCTTAACGAGGGAACTGCACAAAACCAAAGTCAGAAAATGCCCGGAAAAGCCCCCTTGGGTTCTAGCTACTACGGCTTGTTAGGGCTGCATCCTTCAGCCTCAGCGATCGAAATTCGGCGATCGTACCGGGAACTGAGCAAACTCTACCATCCCGATACCACCGAGCTGCCGCCCTCCGTCGCCACCGCCAAATTTCAGCAGCTCAACAACGCCTACGCCACCCTCAGCAACCCAGAACGTCGCCTCGCCTACGACCTAAAGATAGGCTATTCTCGCCTGAATGTGATTGCGCCACCCCCAGGCTTCCATACTCCAGTTTCGGGATCTGGCAAAAAAACTTCCAACTCCGCTTACCTAGATCCCACGGATCGACCTCTTTCTCCCGGAGAAATGTTCGCCCTGTTGATCATGGGAGCTAGCTTAATCGGATGTTTGTTACTGGCGATCGCGATCGGCTTAATTCGCGGCAATTAAAGCCTCACATCCGAAATCCCAAATCCCAAATCCCAAATCCCAAATCCCAAGTCTAAAATCCCCAATCCGAAATCCCCAATCTAAAATCCAAAATCTAAAATCTAAAATCCCATGACTCTTCCTTCCGCTGACACTCCTTTGTACAACCATCCACTCCCGGAAATCGAGCAGTGGCTAAAAAGCCGCGGCTGCCAGCAAGATCGGCGAGAACTCCACTGCTGGCAGATCGAGCAACTTACATGGAAAGCAGAACTCTCCCTCGATATTGACCAACTCACCATCCGCTACATCGATGCTGGAGCCGACGGCCAAGACATTCAGCGAGCATTCAAATACTCGCTCTCACGTCAGGACATTGAAGCTGCCGTTTTCTCCGGCCCCTAATTTGATTTTAGATTGGCGATTTTAGATTTTAGATTGAGAAATACATTTCAGAATCTACCTAATTGGCAACTGAAAAATTAATCTAAAATCCAAAATCTAAAATCCAAAATCGTTAGACTTTGCCAAATCGGCGGTTACGTTGCTGATAAGTAGACAAAGCGCGGTGAAACTCCGATCGATCAAAATCCGGCCACAGCGTCTCAGTAATGTAAATTTCCGAATAAGCCATTTGCCATAGTAAAAAATTGCTCAACCGCATTTCCCCACTCGTCCGGATCAGCAAATCCGGGTCACAAACATCAGCAGTATACAAATAGCGTTTAAATAAAACCTCATCAATCTCCTCCGGCTGCAACTTGCCCTCTTTCACCTGAGTGGCGATCGCCCGACAAGCCTGTACAATCTCCTGGCGGCCGCCATAATTCGTCGCCACCCGAAACAAAATCCCCCGATTGTGCTGAGTTGCCGTCACAGAACGCTCAATTTCCGCCTGCAAAGACTTTGGCAAAGCCTGCAAATTCCCCATAAATTGAATTTGCACATCCTCGTCCACCATCTCCCGCAATTCTTGCCGCAGCTTCCCCTCAAACAAACTCATTAAAAAATCCACTTCTCCAGCGGGCCGCCCCCAATTCTCCGTCGAAAAAGCATAGGCCGTTAAAGCTGGAATCCCCCAATCTTTGCAGCAGCGCAGCAGTTCCTTCAGAGTGCTAGCTCCTCGGCGGTGTCCCGCAATCCGCGGCAACCCCTTATTCTTAGCCCAGCGCCCGTTCCCATCCATAATCACTGCGATGTGCTTAGGCAGTAGTTCTAGTTGTAGATCCGCAGGCAACTTTTCCAAGCAAATTCCTTGACTCATGGTTTCTCCCGATTACCCGACTAACGGCGCAGTATCCGTTTTAATAGCGTCACTCCCTTCAATCCTATCTGGCGTCCGAGATTGCCGATCGGAATTGGAGCCACAGCTCTTTCTCCCTCCGACGGAAACAGCTTTGCTTCCAGCAATTCCTTAAGTTTGCTGCTAGTCAAAGGTCGATTTAAAATTCCCATCTGCGCCAGAGAAATCGAACCAGTTTCCTCCGACACCACCACGCACACGCAAGCTTGCACCCGTTCCGTAATCCCCATCGCAGCCCGGTGGCGGGTTCCCAACTGCCGCGATGCAGTGCGATCGGACAAAGGCAAAATTACCCCCGCCGACACGATCCGCGAACCTCGAATCAAAACAGCTCCGTCATGCAGCAAAGTTTGCGGCTGAAAGATTGTCTGCAACAATTCTTTAGAAACTTCAGCATTTAGCTTGAGTCCCGGCACAGAAAAATCTCGATCGTCGATCGGAGAATCTGTTTCTATAATTAGTAAAGCGCCCGTGCGGTTTTGCGAAAGTTCTTTTACTGCGTCCACAATTTCATCTATTACGCTGTCGGGTTCGGGATTTGGTCGGCGATCGCGTCCAAACAATTGCCGAAATTCCCCCCGACCCAATTGTTCCAGAAATCGGCGAAACTCCGACTGCAATATTACCGCCATTGCCACAGCCGAACCAGTCACCAAGCTGTTGAGGGCAACGTGCAACAGCCTCAATCCAGCCCAGTTGCTCACCGCCGCCGCCAGCATCAAAATAATAAATCCCCGTACCATCCACAGCGTTCTGCGCTCGCCAACAATGACGAGCACCAAATACGCAAGGGCAAAAACCAGTCCAATATCGATCCCTTGAATCAATAAGGACTGAACCAGGGCCAAGTCAAAGCCAGATTGTTGATTGTTCATGGTTCATCGAACGCTACCGCCTGTGAACCGCGAACCGTGATGCACTCGAACCCGTGAACCATGAACAGTTGTTATAAGGAATATGCTGAAAATCCCCGTGTTTTTAGACAGGGGAGTGTCAATCCAATCGTGTGACTGAACAAGGCAAAAGTTAAAAGTGAAAAGGCAATCATCACTAAGTAAACATGGATTGTCTTTCTTTTAACTTTTAACTTTTAACTTCTAACTTCTAAGTTTTTACTTTTGAGCTCCGAGTCGTTCAGGAAGGCGGTCAAGCCTCAACAAATCCTGGTAAGTTTCCCGCTGTATAATCGTGTTAACTTCCCCGTTTCTCACTAAAACCGCTGCCGGTCGGGGCACTCGGTTGTAATTAGAAGACATACTGTAATTGTATGCCCCTGTCGCCGTAACCGCGAGGATATCTCCGGCTTGACACTCGGGCAATTTGGCATCTTTAATCAGAACATCGCCTGACTCGCAGTGTTTCCCAGCAATTGTCACTGTTTCCGTTAAGGGAGCAGACATTTTACCGGCTGCGAGGATTCGATACACTGATTGATAGGTAATAGGACGCGGATTGTCCGACATCCCTCCATCCACAGCTAAATAAGTCCGCATTCCCGGAATGACTTTTTGAGAGCCAACGGTATAAGCAGTGACGCAGGCTGTACCGACGAGCGATCGCCCCGGTTCGCAAAGCAATTTCGGTAATGGCAATTGCTGCCGCTCGCAAGCTGCTACCACTGCGGTGCAAATTGTACGAGCCCAATCGTCAATGCTAGGAGGATCGTCCGTCTCAGTATAGCGAATGCCCAACCCGCCGCCAATATTAATTTCTGTGGCAGGCAAATCATAACTTTGTGCTTTTGTCAAGGCCTGAATTATGACCTCGGCTAAGTCGTCGTGGGGTTGCAGTTCAAAAATCTGAGAGCCGATGTGAGCGTGCACTCCCACACAATATAAGGACGGCTGTTGGCTGATGAACTTAAATACTCGATCGAGCGAATTGGGATCGAAGCCAAATTTACTATCGATTTGACCGGTTTGAATATACTCGTGGGTGTGACACTCAATTCCAGGAGTAAACCGCACCATAATTCGTATCGGCCCACCGGTTTTGCTGCTGACACCCAATTTCCCCAACTCGGAGAGAGTCTCTAAATCCTGCCAATTATCGGCTACGGTAGTGCAGCCGCTTTCGACAGCTAGCTGGATTTCCTCGCGGGACTTGTTGTTACCGTGGAAATAGATTTTGTCAGGGCTAACGCCAGCTTGCAGTGCAGTATGGATTTCGCCGGCAGATACGACATCGATGCCTAAACCTTCCGAAGCTGCGATCGCACAAACTGCCAAACAACTCCAAGCTTTGGAAGCATAGAGCACTTGAGATTCGCCCGGATAGTACCGTTTAAAAGCATCTCGGTACTGGCTGCTGGTCGCCCGCAGCGTTTCTTCATCTAAGATGTACAGTGGCGAGCCAAATTGCTCGACCAAAGCTGTCACCTCGCAGCCTCCGATTTCCAGCCGATCGCGACTGTTAACACTGGCTGTCAGCGGTAAAAGTTCTTGATTGGGCGATCGACTTTTCGGGGCTACTTGAGACTCAGACAAATACTGAAGTCCAGATTCGACCCTGAGAGATTGAGTTGATACCATCGGCGCAATAACTATCTTTACTGTCTTTCCCAGTGTACAATTGACGGCAAGCAATTGGGTCAAAAGCGCCCAGATTGATGCTTTTGAGTAATTCTAAGATCTAAAATCTCGAATCCCCTGTGCGTTTTCTAGAAATCAAACATCTTGCCGCAGAAGACCTGCCTAGTGCCGTAGAACTCGATCGACTTTGTTTTGGGGGACTTTGGGCGATCGAAGGCTACAGGCGCGAGTTAGACAGTCCTAACAGCGATTTATTAGGTCTGTGGACGTGGGAAACTGAGGACTGTGAATCAGGTCAAAACCGGGCGGGCCCGCACCATCCACCGCCCCTACAGATTCCGCCAACTCTCATTGGTATCGGTTGTCTGTGGGCAATTTTAGAAGAAGCTCACATTATCATGCTGGCAATTCATCCTCAGTTTCAACGTCAGGGTTTGGGACAAGCTCTGCTTTGGGCTTTGCTAAAATCGGCTTGTGACAGACAATTAGAACGGGCAACTTTAGAAGTGCGGGACTCTAATTTGGCCGCAGTTTCCCTGTACAAAAAATTTGGTTTTAAAGAAGCAGGACGGCGCAAACGATATTACGAAGACACTGGAGAAGATGCTCTGGTGATGTGGCGCAGCGGCATTGAAAAACCCGAATTTCAGCGATATTTGACGGTTGAGAAAGTGCAGATGTGCGATCGGCTGCGGCGGAAAAACTGGCAGGGGGCGATCGATAGTTTTGAGTTTTGAGCAGCCTACTTTGGGCATTCCAGTTATGCTAAGAATTGAATTTACTGACACTGAAATCAAACATCAGCCTGCCCGGCCATACTTACCGCTTTGCTTCGCGCTTCGATAATTTGACCGATCTCACGCCCCAAGCTTGGTTGACGTTCAATCATCGTATTTACAGCATCAGAATAGACGACAAGAACTTGCAAATCGTCAACGGCGGCGATTGATACCGGACTCGGTTCCCCACTAAACAGCGCCATCTCGCCAAAAAACTCACCACTCAAGATAGTCATTACCTCCAACTCCATACCCAACTTGTTTGTGACTGTGACCTTAGCCTGACCCGCAATGATAATGTACAAAGCATTACCAGGATCGCCCTGCCGAATGACTTTCTCACCCGCACCAAACTTCTGCAAAATAGTTCCCTTAGTTAAGTCATCCAAATTTTTCGCCTCTCTAGCTAAAGGCATAAATCCGGGAATTGAGTGCAGGCTTTGGGCTAACTTACTTGAAGCGCTATCTGCCTTTGCTGCTGGTTCCACAAGAGACGAGTATCGATAGCGATATAGCGTCAGGTTGTTTCGCTGCGCTGCGTACCAAACTCGCGTCATAAATCGATCGAGTATCTGCTCCACATCCTCAAAGTTTTCTATAAAAAACTCCACCTCATAGATAATTGCAGTCTCATCATAGGATGTAGTTTTGATCTCAGGTTCGGGTTCGGCTAATATTCCCTGTGTAGCCAAAGCTGTACTTGTTAATACCTGCTTCACGAGGTTAGGGGGGGTATCGTAGGAAAACCCAATATTGAGGCGTTGATTATAAATGCGTTCTGGTTGGCTGTAATTACGGATTATTTCTTTGCCAATGAACTGATGAGGAACAATAATCACTTGGCGTTCGAGAGTTAGCAGGCGAACAGAGCGCCAATTGATATCAATTACCTGACCTTCGATATCTCCAATGCGTAACCAATCACCCACACTAAAGGGGCGTTCCAGAAGCAGCGCAATCCCAGACATGACGCTACCCAATGTGTCCTGAAGCGCCAAACCGATCACGATCGAGCTAACGCCCAATCCCGTAGCAAGACCAGCCAAATCAGCACCCCACACCGCCGCCAGCACGATCGCGCTTCCTACAAGCACCAAAAACAACTTAGAAAGATCGATCAGCAGTTTGGGCATCCGTGCCCGCCATGTATTTCCCTCAGCTTCCTCAAACAAAATCACATTAAG
>JARCMA010000398.1 GCA_030248405.1 Microcoleus sp. MP8IB2.171 | reverse complement strand
CGCAGTACATATTTATTTAAATCGCTCAATCCCACAGCCAAAGGAGCGAGTACAGGTGCAAAAATTAGTCGTTGATTCGCGTGAATCTGTTTATTGGCTAGAAAGTCAAACAAGGGCAGTTTTGCAAACTCTTGCTTTTTGGGTTCAATGAATGCTACAATGGCTTTCATACTTTTTTCGCCTGAATAGTTGCTGTCAAGATAATCTTCATACCTCCGTTAATTATCTATATTTTCGAGCCTAAATAATTATGTTTATTATCATACATATTTGTATTTGAGATCATAGGTAAGAGTGTTGGCAGTCACAGGAAATTGTGACTTGTATCATATTATGCCAGAAGTTTGAGCATCTTGTTGCCTAGAGATAAAATATTCTAAATTTAGATTGCATATTTCGGGCGTTGCTCAAAGCGCCCCCACAAGAGTTGGATTATTTATTTACCGATAATTTAAAGGCTGATTAACTTATATGGGCAAGTGAGCATTCTGCTCGAACTGCTAAAAAATGCTTTTTACAAAATCGCGGTGCTCCATGCAAATCAGTCTTAGACGCATAGAAGTCTCGAAACCAGGTTTTTTTGGATATTCATAGCTGCTCAACAAAAAATTTTCTGAGAAACCCGGTTTCTTTAACCCTTGGTTTTATTGCTTCTTCCCTCTTTGCTCCTCCCTTTTCTTATTCTTTCTTCCTTCTTCCTGCGGCCATAAGCCTCCAAATGACAATTTCCAATTCTCAGAATTGCCTTTAGGTGCGTTCTGAGTTACTCTATCTTTTGGATCAGTTAACACAATTATAGGAGTTAATCTTGGAACGGACTTTTTTAGCAATTAAGCCCGACGGCGTACAGCGCGGACTCGTCGGCGAAATTATCGGTCGTTTTGAAGCCAAGGGCTTTAAGCTAGTTGGTATGAAGCTGATGACGGCGAGTCGCGAACTAGCGGAACAACATTATGATGTTCACAATGAAAAACCCTTCTTTGCTGGATTGGTAAACTTTATCACTTCAGGCCCTGTAGTGGCGATGGTTTGGGAAGGCGACGGCGTTGTGGCATCGGCGAGAAAAATCATTGGCGCCACAAATCCTCTGAATGCAGAACCTGCGACAATTCGGGGAGATTTTGCCGTCAATGTCGGCCGTAATCTCATTCACGGTTCTGATGCTGTCGAGACTGCCCGTTCGGAAATTAGCCTCTGGTTCAAGGAAGAAGAATTGAGTGCTTGGACACCTTCTTTAACTCCTTGGATTGTGGAATAGTTTTGATATTCTCCCGGTGGTTAATCGGGAGATATAGCTTTTCTCAGATAGATGAAATATCATGTTTCTGACTCACTCATAACCCTAAAATATAGAATAGTTTGAGATATTTTCTCGTTACCAAGCTATTGCTAGTAACGAGAAGAAAAAACGTTAATCGGAACTTAAAAACTCCAAATAATTATTAGTCAATTCTTTGACTGCTAATTCGTAAAACTGCTGACCTTGTTCGGGGGTTGCTAAGCCCGGATTTGAACCCATTCTCCCGTCGGGAAATCGGCGGCGGAAGTCAGCAGCACCGTAAATTTTGTGGCCGGAAGCGACTTCTTCCGAAAGCGGAGCTTGCTTGATTGCTTCTGGATAAAGGTACTGGGTTAAGGCGATTTCGCTGGGGGTGGCGTGGGAACCTTCTTGGTTTCGGTATAATTCTTTTGCTAGTTTGTAGACTGAGCCGCACATGAACCAGTTGCCGATTTGACACTGGATTTTATCGGCATTTGGTAAATTCAAGTCTGACAAATGCGCGTAAGTCTCGGAAAATGCTGCTTTCATTGTGGCAATGTTGCCACCATGACCGTTAATGAAGAAGTATTTCTCAAATCCCGCTTTTGCCAAAGATGTGATATAATCTCTGATTACGAGTATTAGCGTCTGCGGTCGGAGGCTGATTGTGCCGGGAAAGCTGGTGTGGTGCAAGGCCATGCCTACATTAATTGTCGGGCCGATTAAGGCATTGGCAGCTTCGCCGACTCCGCGGGCGATCGCACTCGCTGCAATAGCGTCAGTTCCGATTAAGCCGGTGGGCCCGTGCTGTTCGGTGGAGCCGATCGGGATAATTATGCCTCGGGAGCTTTCGAGATAAGCTTCTACCTCGGGCCAGGTACTCAAATGCAGCAACATGATAGGCAGTCTACAGAATTTTTACTTGCTATCGTCGATCGTAGCCGGCACGGGAAGAAAAAGGAATTTGAACCAACTTATTATTGTATTCTTAAAAAAAGCTCTACAGTGCGATCGCAACTTTACCGTTATATTACTTAACGTTAATAATTTAACCACTTGATTACCAAAACTTTACCTTTTAATAACCTTTTAAGAGTAGTATAACTAGCATCTCCCTATAGATTGGGTGTTACCTGGTCCATTAACAGCGGGCAATGTTTTATGAAATTAACACCGACGCCAAAAAATGACCAGACTTCTGAGGCCTGGACGCAGGCAGACAGCGCGGCTCCGGCAACTGCTCTACGGCTGTATTCCTTACATGAGCAAGTAGCAAAGGTCGAGCGCGTGTCTGTGGGATGGACTGGCGAAAGATTATTCTAAGCGATCGAACAAATGGCGATCGTACAAGCGATCGCAGCGCGAGAGTGCCTCAGCTACTGAAGAAGGTACCTCGCGCTAGCCACATACAAACATCACTCCCACTGATATTTATGTCTTCTGCTGAATTAAGCGAATGTCCTTCTAGGCTGGCTGTTGGACAAGCCGGCCGCATCTTGTTATTGGAAGGTGAAGATCTGTTGCGGGAAATGCTAGCTTCAGCCCTTAAAGAACAGGGCTACGAGGTGGTGGTTACTAGCGACGGGCGCAACGCTCTGCCTTCTGTACAGGCTTCTTCGTCATACCACGGTGAATTTGCCTTCAACCTGTTAATTATGGATTCAATTAACGGTTTGGATCTGTGTCGAATGTTACGACATCAAGGAAATCCCGTCCCTATTTTGATTATCGGTGCTAGAGGAAGTGCCAACAATTGCGCTTTTTACCTCGAAGCCGGATCGGATGATTATCTGACCAAGCCTTTTGGAATGCGGGAGTTTATCGCTCGCTGTCGGGCGCTGATGCGACGCCAGCGCCTGGGTCAGTTGCCGCAACCGGTGATGCTGCAATATAAGAGCATAACTCTGTATCCTGAAGAGTGCCGCGTGTTGGTTCGTGGTCTGGAAGTAAAATTTTCTCCTAAACAGTTTCGCTTACTAGAACTATTTATGAGTAATCCCCGGCGAGTTTGGTCTCGTGATCAGTTGCTGGAAAAAATTTGGGGCCAAGATTTTATCGGAGACAGCAAAACAGTTGACGTTCACATCCGCTGGCTACGCGAAAAGTTGGAAATAGATCCGGGCCAACCGGAATATATCATTACGGTACGCGGGTTCGGCTATCGATTTGGTTAAATTTTTAAATCAGTTGTAGGGTAGCAAGTTGCAGTCAAATAGACAAATAAGGACACAACAATGTTGTGTTTTTATTTGTCTATGGAGGGTGTGCAATACAATAGCTTGGAGGTGCAACCAGTAGAGCTATTCCAGCGACCGTTGCCGTTCTCTTTTACCCTGGGCGATCGGTATAAACTCACATCTTGCACCATTCTCAAGAACAGGCTTTCCGGCCTGTTCCACAAAGAGTGAATTTTCTTGTGGAACAGGCCGGAAAGCCTGTTCATAAAAAGCTTATGGAGAATGGTGCAACATCTCAGCATAAATCAAAACTCCCCTGTCCACTGCCAACAATGAAGTTTCGAGCAATCTCCTGCAACCGCAACAGTCGCCACCATATCTGAACTGGGAATTAATTCAATTAAAGACCATCTCGATGCTTCTTCGGGGTTGTCTTCAACATTTAATAGCGCGGCAGGTTCTCCTGGTGCGAGGCTGACATCAAACTGATTCAGGGGAATAGAAAGTCCTTTTCCGACTGCTTTGATATAGGCTTCTTTGCGAGTCCAGCAGGTGAAAAAAGCTGTAGATTGGAGATGTTCTGGCAGCGAACGCAACAGAGTATTTTCTAAGGATGAAAAAAATCTTTCAGCAATCTCCAGACAAGGAAAGTTTGGATTTATGCCTTCAATATCGACACCAATATCTCGATTTTTGGTAATAGCAATTAGAGCCATTTCCCGACAGTGAGACAAATTGAAACGTAGGGTATTTCCACCTTGGGCGGCAATGAGAGAGGGTTTGCCGTAGGGATTATAGTCAAAGCGCAAAATGTGAGAATTTATGTTAAGATAGCGACTCAGTATTTCTCTCAGGGCCCCACGACTCACAATAAATTGCGATCGACCTTTTGGAAAGTGGAAACGCTCTGCTTTTGTCCGCTCGTCGGTTGAGAGAGTCTGTTGTAAACTCTGCAAGCAAGATTCTGTTTGAGCCAGAGAGACACGCCAAACATGAATTTCGTTGATGTCTAATGTCAGGTTTTGGGGTGGGGAATTCCACGAATCAAGAGCAGCAATCATGTATTTATTCTTTCTGATGACCAAGAATTTCTTGATGGTACAAGCCCCCGGATTTATCCGTGGAATCAATCCAAAATCTCAAATCTAAAATCCTCAAGCCCCCGCATTTATCCGT
>JARCMA010000397.1 GCA_030248405.1 Microcoleus sp. MP8IB2.171 | reverse complement strand
GTTTGCGGGAAGGTGCAAAGATAGTGGTGTCAGCTTAAGGGCAAACCCTCAGTCCGGCAGTCCGGCAGGGGTTTAAACCCCTGCCTCAAAGCGCAAGTAGTCTTCAGACGACTAATGAGTTCTTCAGTCCTCTTTGAGAGGACTTTCGCTATTAGACAGGGAATTCATTCCCTGGCGGACTGCCGGGTGGACGGAAGGACTGGGTGGACTGACAGCTTAAGTTAACGCCAGCAGATTTGAGATACTAAAAGCGCGATCGCCATTCAGATATCTCACAAAATCCTACCACTCTCAACCCGTTTATCATCAAATTCTCTCACTTTTTCCCGATTGACAAACTCTTCAAACAAGCTAAAAAATCGCTCGACTGCACCGCGTTCATCTACGGAATGGAAAAGCAAAATACTTGCCCATAATTGTCCCGTCTCTACCTTAAATCTCTGTCTTAGCCATTGCAGAAATTCTTGAAATTCCGATTCTTGTTCCGTCAAAGGTACGCCAAGTTCGCGCCTAGCAAAATAGTGTCCATCCAAAAATGCCTGAAGACTGAAAATAGAATGTCTGCCCAGATACATGGCAGGTCTTTTTTTAATCTTTTGTAGCAAATCGTAAAAATTATCCATATCCAACTCCCAAAAAGTTAACGCTAAAACATCTTTTCTGTTACCTGAAATTCTCTACCAACTTCCAGAATAGGCGAATAGAGATTTTGCATCCAAACCGAGCGAGGAATTCCTTCAGAGTGAATGTTGTCAACCATAATTTCCTCTCCCTCAATTTCAACTACAACTCCTTCATGGTGTCCAGTCGTGGCAATCAGTTCACCTACACTATCATCATAAATACGTCCGTAGAGCGGATCTTGTGAACCAGTATCCAGCTTGATATGCTTTCCCTGAACTCCCTGTTCTACCAAAAATTCTTTGATAGCTCTAGCACAGGGAATACAATCAAAAATGCCAAACCCAATGGCGATCCTAACAACTTCTTGAAAGACCGGATCGTTACTACTCAGTATCACCACAACAATACAAAAATACTGCTATCGCAGTTACAGTTGATCGACCGGATACGATATTATGTCAGGTTAGGGTAATTATATCATGTCCGATCGATCGCTTACGATAAAAGCTTGTTTGTCATGCTGAGTGAAACGATAATCACCAGAACCAGCGCCGTTTTGCTGACCAAGTTAATTCGCACACTATTCCCCTCGGTTGATTCGGGTAGCGCCGAAACGTTCCACCTAATTGTTTGGCTAAGTTCTTTGCAAGCTGGGTTCCTAATCCTGAAGGTTGAAGTTTAGAGTTGATATCTTCGGTTATCTCCTTGTCGCAGTTCGTTTCAGCGGAATTAAGCGCTTCTGTATCAGACAGTTTCCCCCTACCATTATCTGCCACCCGAATCACTTGCCGATCGCCTTCTTGAGTACAAATTACAGTCAAGCGAGTCGCTTCGATCGCGTGTTTGCCGACATTGCAGAGCGCTTCTTCGAGAAAGCGGCAGAGTGCTCGCTTGTGTTCCAACCGCAGATGCGAGGTGTTCAACGGATCGAACTGTACAATTTTGAATTTGATCGTTTTGAGGTAGGGCAATTCTTGTTCCAGCGCGTTGGAATAGACCTTGTAGAGCAATTCATGCAACGGGGCTTGCAGGGCCAATTCGATCGCACTTCCCATGCGGAGATGCGGTTCATCTGCGATCGCATCTCGTTGCACTGAGCCGTAAACTGCCCGCAATTCTTGACTCAGGCGTTGCAACTCCGGTAGAAATGGCGATGGTGTGGCTTCTCCCTGAGCGGTTCTCAAAATTCCCACCAAAGTTTGTAACGGGCCGCTGTGAATGGCATTAAAGGTCTGCTCGATCGCAAATTGACGTTCTTCCAACCGCAGTCGGAGTTCCTGTTCGTGGCGGTAAAATAACGCTGCCATCAAGCCAGTCCCATTCAACACCAGCACCAATAACACAGGTACGATCGGCACCCACCACCCCAACAGAATTAATCCGTAACATATCGCGATCGGGCTAATACTGGCGATTAAGAGCCCCAACAAGATTTTCCAGGGCAAGTGCAGAAACCGCCCCAAACTCATCCCCAAGAGTCCCCAGGCCCCAATCCAGAGCATTTCCCAGCCATCAGTCCAAACCCGAATCAACGATCGCCCATCAAGTACCGCGCTAATAATCTGGCTGGTAGCGTGGGCCTGCATTTCGACTCCGTAAATCCGTCCGGGATTGATGCCTGCGATCGCACCTGAACTTGCCAAATCCTTCGCGCTAAAAGACATGATCCCAATCAGCACAATTTTGCCTTTAATCCAGTTCCGCTCTACTTTTCCCTTCTTGATTTGTGCTAGAGAAATGACTCGAAACGGCAGTTTCCCGCTGCGAACATTCAGCAAAATCTGGTTGCCACCTGCATCCGCCCCCACATATCCGCCAGAGTTTGGCTGCACTCTCGTCAATTCAATGCTGCCAAAGCGCTTCGCGTCTGAATCGCGAATTCCATCTTCTAGCTCAATTCCCTTTGTCGCGAGATAGCTTTTTGCCAGCCGTAGGGGAAACGAATAACGGTAATCCTGCGGGGACTTGTGAGCGCCTAACAAACTACGACGCTGATAGCCATCGTCATCCAGAACCGTATCTGCAAAGCCAACCTGTTCGGGTGGTAGTGCGGGCGGAGGTTCCACGGTAAAGCCACTGCGATCGGGCAAAGCAATCTCCACTCCGATCGCATTTTTGCTGCTGCGAAACACCGATGTTAGTTCAGCATGACCCGGCTCAACCGGAATATCGCGGACAATATCCAGCCCGATCGCGATCGGTTGGTAATCCTGCAACCCTTTGAGTAAATCGGCAATATCGCGATCGGGAATCGGATAAGTTTTGGCCCGTTGAATATCTTCCTCAGTAATGCCGACAATTACAATCCGTTCATCCATTGGCTCAGGAGGACGCAGCAGCAAAAATCGATCAAACGTCACCAACTCCCAAAATTGAAGCGCACCGCTCAATCTAGCCATCATCACAGCGACAATCACCATCAACCCTGGAAGCGATCCGCGCCGCCAAGTCGTAACCTCTGTTTTCGCCGCTTGCCATCGATCGGGCTTCATCTCGTTTCCGGTTGAATAGTCATAATACTTTTGTCCGACTGTTTGGCCGATGCCCGATGCCCAATGCCCGATGCCCATACAGGATTTATAAGTAATTAACTAGACTTGAGATCACTAATCAATTAATCCTGCTTCCCTAGCCCGCACTTCCGTTTGAATCCGCAGATTTTTGTCATCTTCGGGATATACTTCTAGCACATCTCGAATCTTAGTCCAGTAGTATTGCACAGTACGTTCACAAACATTCATTCGTTTGGCGATCGCAATATCCTGTAAGCTCTCTTGAAAAGCAAATTGCAACACCTCCATCCAGGCAGGTTTAAGTTGCAGCCCATTGCGAATCTCTCTGGGTGTATAAATCCGCTCATGCAGCGCCCAATCGACCATCGCCAGCAAGTCTTTCATCGGCTGACTCTTATCAACAACTGTGAATCCGCCCATGTGATTGTCGATCGACGGTTTCAGCCAAACTAAAGTCCGAACATGAGCGCTCTGGACTACAATATTCAACCTTGGATACTGATCCATCAGCGTTTTGAGGAGTTGAAGCCCTGAATTGGCATGGGCAGTTTCGCCGATCGTCTCTGGCATCACCAAATCCACAATTACTAAATCCGGGGTTGTCTGCGCTATTTGCTCAAGGGCTTCCTGAGCCGTTGAAGCTGTCACAATCTCGACTTGTGGATACTCCTGCCTCAGAATATTAAGCGTGCCGCCTAAAACCATCGCATGATCATCCACGACTAAAAATGTTCGTTTCTCCGGTTGAGGTAAAATCTGAGGCATAGTTAATTCGTTG